>JAYWIE010000001.1:0-1618 GCA_043789155.1 Rubricoccaceae bacterium
GCCGCTCCGAGACGCTCGGGGCGGCCGTCGTCGCGTTCCGGTCGTCGCGTCACCGCACGACGCTGACGAGCGTCGGCGGCCCGCCCCGGCCGTCGAGCGCCACCCGGACGACGTACGCCCCGGCCGGCAGTCCGCGCCCGTCGAACGGCACCGCCTGCACCCCGGCCGCCTGCGCGCCCGACGCCAGCACCGCCACGACCCGCCCGAGCATGTCCGACACCGTCACCCGGACGTCCGTCGCCGCGGCGAGGGTGTAGCGGACCAGGCTCCGGCCCGCGACCGGGTTCGGGCCGACCGTCACCTCGCCCCGCACGTCGGGCGCGTCGGGCTCGGCCGCGACCGTGCCCGTGAGACGGACGACCGAGATGCCGCCCGTCCGGTCCGACACCAGGACGTTGCCCGACGGCAGGTACGGGTAGACCGCCCACACGCCGTTGTAGCCGTAGCCCGAGCCGGGGTACGTGTCGTAGAACGCGACCTCGACCGGCGCGTGGGGCGTCGAGATGTCGAACACGCGCAGGCCCTCGGTGTAGTGCGCCAGGAAGAGGCGGTCGCCGCGGACGTAGCAGTTGTGCACCACCGCTGCGCCGTCCACGATGATCTCGCCGATGAGCTCGACGTTGTCGGGGTCCGACACGTCGAACACGCGCGTCCAGTTGCCGGCTCCGCCGATCTCGTCGCCGACGTAGGCCGTGCGGCCGTCCGGGGTGAGGCAGACGTTGTGCGCGCCCGAGCCGGGGTAGTTGAAGAGCGCGCGCCGCGTCATCGCGGCCGGGTTCGTGGCGTCGACGATGTCGATGCCCTCGCCGTAGATGCCGGCCGTGTACATCGTCGTCGCACTCGGGCCGACGTGGACGCCGACGTCGTGGACGTACCACGGCTCGTAGCGGCCGAGCAGGCGGGGCCGGACGGGGTCGGCGAGCGAGTACACGCGGACGCCGCCCGGCGCGCGCCCGCCGCTGACGTAGAGCCGGTCCCCGACGACCGCGTGCGTGTGCGAGCCGCCGTCGGCGACGCCGGGCTGCGTGTCGAGGTAGCCCGCGACGACGGGCCGCGCCGGGTCGGCGAGGCTCACGATCTGGATGCCCCCGATCTCGTTGACGACGTAGGCGTACCGGCCGTACGTCTCGACCTCCTTCGAGTCCGACGCGCCGGCCCGCGCCGGCACGAAGCCGACCTCGACCGGCGGCACGGCGGTCACGTCGACGACGACGAGGCCGCTGCTCTGGAGCGCGCCGAGCGCGTACTCGCGGCCGTTCGGGGCGACGTAGCCCCAGACGTCGGCGTAGCCCGCGCGGCCCTCGTAGGTGCCGACCAGCTCGGCGCCTCGCGCCCGCGACGCCGTCGCCGAGGCGTCGCCGCTCGTGTGGACGACCGCGCCGGACGCGCCGAGCGCCTCGACGCGGTACGTGAAGCGGTCCGACGCCCCGAGCGGCCCGTCGCGGAAGCTCCGCGCGCCGATGCCAAGCGTGGCGACTGTCTCGAAGGCCGCGTCGGGCGTGGCCGTCGGGCGGCGGCGGACGCGGAACTGCGTGCCCTCGGGGCGCGCGTAGCCCCACGCGAGGTCGATCGCGGGCGTGGCCGCGGCGGCGGTCTCGGCCGTGAAGCCGGTGACGAA
>JAYWIE010000002.1:0-5607 GCA_043789155.1 Rubricoccaceae bacterium
AACTCCAGAAGGACGTGGACGAGTGGGTCCGGCCGCTCGGGAGCCGGGCCGAGAACGCGCGCAAGGTCGTCCAGGCTCTCTACGAACGCCCCGTAACCGACGCCGAGCGGGTCGCCTCAGTTACGGGCCTCTCTCCGACCTCGGCGTACAAGCTGATCGCCGACATGGAAGAGATCGGCATCCTCAGGGAGATCACCGGGGCCAAGCGGGGCCGACTCTACCTCTTTGACCAGTACATGAGCCTCTTCCGCCCATGAGCAGCGTCGGCCAGCGCGAGCGCGCCACCCAGAACCGCGTCCTCGACCTCTTCGAGGACCGCCTCCGCTACGCGCGCCTCGGCAACTGGCAGACGCGCCCGAATAACCGCAACGTGGAAACGGGGCTACTGCGAGACTGGCTCGCGCGGCGCGGCACGCCCGAGGCGCTCATCACGCGTGCGCTCCACGCCCTCGAACAGGCCGCAGCCCTCGGCGAGGGCCGGAGCCTCTACGACTCCAACCGCGCCGTCTACGACCTGCTGCGCTACGGCGTCAAGGTCTCGGCCGGGGCGGGCGAACTCACGCAGACCGTCTGGCTCGTCGACTGGGCCAACCCCGCCGCCAACGACTTCGGCGTCGCCGAGGAAGTAGCCGTGAGTGGCACGCACGGCAAGCGCCCCGACGTGGTCGTCTACGTCAACGGCATCGCCCTCGCCGTGCTGGAGCTCAAGCGCTCGACCGTCTCGGTCGCCGAGGGCATCCGCCAGAACCTCGACAACCAGACGCCAGCCTTCATCCGGCCCTTCTTCACGACCGTCCAGTACGTCTGCGCCGGCAATGACACCGAGGGCCTGCGCTACGGCACTGTCGAGACGCCCGAGTCCTACTACCTCGCGTGGCGCGAGGAGAACCCGGACGCCGGCCCCGGCGCGCCGGCCGATCAGAAGTACCTCCCGGCCGCGCCGTGCGCCGGCCCGGCCGGGACGTCCGCGTACGCGCTCGACTGCACCGTCGTCCGTCTCTTCGACAAGGCGCGCTTTCTGGAGCTCGTCCACGACTTCGTCGTCTTCGACGCCGGCACCAAGAAGCTCTGCCGCCACAACCAGTACTTCGGCGTCCGCGCCGCGCAGCGCGTCGCGAAGGCGCGTCAGGGCGGCATCCTGTGGCACACGCAGGGCTCGGGCAAGAGCCTCACGATGGTCTGGCTCGCCAAGTGGATCCGCGAGCACATCGCGGACGCGCGCGTGCTCATCGTCACCGACCGGACCGAACTGGACGAGCAGATCGAGTCCGTCTTCAAAGGCGTCGGCGAAGACGTCTACCGGACCGAGAGCGGTGCCGACCTCGTCGCGGCGCTCAACGCGCCTGCCCCGTGGCTGCTGTGCAGCCTCGTCCACAAGTTCGGGGCCGGCGACGACGCCGGCGAAGCGTTCGAGCGCGACCTCCGCGCCGCCCTGCCCGAGGGCTTCCGCGCCAAAGGCGACGTGTTCGTCTTCGTCGACGAGGCGCACCGCACGCAGTCCGGCATCCTGCACGACGCGATGAAGGCTATCCTGCCAGACGCGACGTTCATTGGCTTCACCGGCACGCCGCTGCTCAAGGCCGACAAGCAGACGACGGTCGAGCGCTTCGGCCCATACATCCACACGTACAAGTTCGACCAGGCCGTCCGCGACGGCGTCGTGCTGGACCTCCGCTACGAGGCGCGCGACGTGGACCAGGACCTTACGGCACCCGGCAAAGTGGACCAGTGGTTCGACGCCAAGACGCGCGGCCTCTCGGACTGGGCGCGCGCCGAGCTGAAGAAGAAGTGGGGCACGATGCAGAAGGTGCTCTCGTCGCGGTCGCGCCTCGACAAGATCGTCGCCGACATCGTGTTCGACATGGACACGCGCGACCGGCTCATGAGCGGGCGCGGCAACGCCATCCTCGTCTGCGCGAGCATCTACCAGGCCTGCACGTACTACGAGCTGTTCGCCAAGTCGCAGCTCGCCGGGAAGTGCGCCATCGTCACGAGCTACAAGCCGGCCCCGTCCGACATCAAGGGCGAGCAGACGGGCGAGGGCTACACCGAGAAGCTCCGCCAGTACGACATCTACCGCCGGATGCTCGCCGACCACTTCGGGCAGTCCGAGGAGCAGGCGATGACCCGGATCGAGGAGTTCGAGACCGACGTCAAGCACCGCTTCATCCACGCGCCGGGCCAGATGAAGCTGCTCATCGTCGTCGACAAGCTCCTCACGGGCTTCGACGCCCCGCCGGCGACGTACCTCTACATCGACAAGGCGATGCGCGACCACGGCCTCTTCCAGGCCATCTGCCGCGTCAACCGCCTCGACGGCGAGGACAAGGAGTACGGTTACGTCGTGGACTACAAGGACCTCTTCCGCTCGCTCGAAGGGGCCATCACGGACTACACCGGCGGCGCGCTCGACGGCTACGACGCCGAAGACGTGGCCGGTCTGCTCACGAACCGTCTCGACACGGCCCGCGAGGCGCTCGAAGACGCCCGCGAGACCGTCCGCGCCCTCTGCGAGCCCGTCGCGCCGCCCCAAGACACGCCGGCCTTCCTGCACTACTTCTGCGCGGCCGACACGTCGGACAAAGCCGCCCTGAAGGCGAACGAGCCGCGCCGCGTCGCGCTCTACAAGCACGTCGCCGCGCTCGTCCGCGCCTTCGCCAACCTCGCGCCCGAGATGCTGGACGCCGGCTACACGGCCGCCGAGGCGACGGCTGTCAAGGCCGAGGTCGCGCACGCCGAGACGGTCCGGCAGGAGGTCAAGCTGGCCTCGGGCGACTACATCGACACCAAGGTGTTCGAGCCCGCCATGCGCCACCTGCTCGACGCCTACATCCGCGCGAGCGACAGCACGGTCGTCTCGACGTTCGACGACATGGGCTTGGTCGAGATGCTCGCCACTCGCGGTGCCGAGGCGCTCGATCAACTTCCCGATGGGATCAAGAAGAGCCCAGAGGCGATGGCCGAGACGATCGAGAACAACGTTCGCCGTGTCATCATCGACGAGCAGGCCGTCAACCCGAAGTACTACGACCGGATGTCGGAGCTGCTGGACGCGCTCATCGAGCAGCGCAAGACGAACGCGCTGAGCTACGCCGAGTACCTGGACGAGATGGTCGCGCTCGCCGCCCGCGTCTCGCACCCCGAGACGACCCGCTACCCGGCCGGCGTCACCACGCCGCCCCAGCGCGCGCTCTACGACAACCTCGACGGGGACGAGGCGCTCGCCGTCCGCGTGGACACGGCCGTCCGCACGCGCAAGAAGGCCGACTGGCGCGGCAACACGTTCAAGGAGCGCGAGGTCCGCAACGCCGTCCGCGAGGCGCTCGGCGAGTACATCGCGCGCACCGATGAGGTCTTCGAGCTCGTCAAGAACCAGCGCGAGTACTGACCGTGACCGAACAGCGCTACGAGATCACAGTCGGCGGCGTCGAGGTCGAGGTCGTCCGCAAGGCAATCCAGAACCTCCACCTCGCCGTGTACCCGCCCGACGGCCGCGTGCGCCTCGCCGTCCCGGACCGGATCGGAGACGACGCGGCGCGCCTCGCGGTCGTCGATCACCTCGGGTGGATCCACCGCCAGCAGAAGGCATTCGAGCGCCAGCCACGCCAGTCGGCGCGCGAGATGGTGGCCGGCGAAAGCCACTACGTCTGGGGCCGCCGCCGCCGCCTGAGAGTCGTAGAGCACCCTGGGGCGCCGCGTGTCGTCGTTCGAGGCGCGTCGGTGCTGGACCTCTACGTTCGGCCGGACGCGAGCACAGAGCAGCGCGAGGCGGCCTTGCTTGCGTGGTACCGGTCCCAGACCAAGATGCGTGTGCCGGCGCTCATCGCAGCGTGGGAGCCTGTGGTCGGCGTCACGGTGGCCGATTGGGGCGTGAAGCGGATGCGGACCAAATGGGGCTCGTGCAGCGCTGAGGCGCAGCGGATCTGGCTCAACCTAGAGCTGGCCAAGAAACCACCCGAGTGCCTCGAATACATTGTCGTCCACGAGATGACGCACCTGCTGGAGCGGCACCACAACGACCGCTTCCGCTCGCTCATGGACGGCTTCCTACCGTCGTGGCGGATCGCGCGCGAGGCACTCAACCGTGCGCCGCTGGCTCACGAGGACTGGACGTACTAGACCTTCTAGAGTGACCCCGACGACGTGAGCTTGTCGCCCTCTCTCCCACGTCGCCGTGGGCTGATTGACGAGAGGCCTCTTCCTCCAAAAAACCTCCGACAAGGAGTCCGGACACCCCCTAATGCCAGATCCACGCCGCAGACTCTTCTCGCCGACGTTCCGCTCAGTGACGCCCGATGACGTTGAGGTCGACCATGGGGCGTTCATCGAACGCCTCCTCATATTCGATACTTACGTCCTCCACTCCCGGAACCTCTTGGAGATTCCCCACCTCGTCCGGCAGTTCGGCATAGAGGCCGTCTCACGAGCGTTCAGATCAGGGGCGCTGGAGTTGAGTGTCGACAAGTCAACCATCGGAGTGATGACTCCCCGCGAGGGGCCAGTTGACCCCTACGTCGTGCACCTCGAAGGCATTAGGCTCACACAGCCCGCGTCGATGGAACATGACTTTGCGCACCTCAACAGGTCCTTAGAGGTACGTAGGGTTTCAGACCGCCGTTCGCTCTTCACCGCTCTTCGAGGCGCAATCGAAGCAACTCCGTTCAAGTACTCGACTGCGGATCAGGCTGGGGAGGAATTGATGTCGGACTTCAACTCCGCTGCTACGGCCTCGACTCGTATGGACCCGTTCGTCCGCGCCGCGCTTCAACGGCAAGGGATTGACGACGCCAATCGGGACCTCCGGTTTAGGGTGACCCGGGATGGTCAAGCCTTCGGGGTTGATACTGACCTTGAGGATGTCTTCGGCCTCGACTCCGAACGAGCCGGTCTCATCGTTAGGGGCGCGTTTCTTGCCCTCGCCACCGAGGTGTCCCGAACTCAGGAGATGCGGCTCTACCAAGCACTCACGCCGTTCGCTGACGCCGACGCCCCGTTGTTCGGGTCCCACTTGGAATACGTGATCCGCCAGGCTCATCCCGATACCCCAACCCTCGCGTTCAACAGAGCCGTGACTGTGAAGGGCCTCCCGAACCTTCGCAGCCCGGGGGTTGCCGAGTCGGTCAACTTGCATCAACTCTTAGAAGCCCGCTCCTCTCCTGAAGCGGTCGCATTCCGACAGTGGCTATGGTCGGCCGCCGATCTGACGGACTTGGAGATTGCTGAGCAACTCGAATACCACGTCGACACGGTAGGCCGGCGGTTCAGACAATTCCTCGGATCGCCGCGAGGCCGAGCCCTCCGCTGGGTCGTGACGACGGGGGCAGGCATTGGCCTCGGAATCGTCGACCCGCTCGCAGGGGGTGTCGCTGGAACGGCCGTCGGTTATGGGGACAGCTTCCTCCTCGACAAGATCATCCCTAGAGACAACGAACGCTCACTACCCGCTGCTTTTCTGGCCCGGACGTATCCGAGCCTGTTCGAGTCTTGAGCCCCGTGGACTCGAGCCGGGCATCTCGACTATGGGCTCGGCTGTGCCTCAGGATGGGCTACATGCCGTACCTATATCCGTACCCTCCGAGTCGTTAAGGATAAAATACCGTTGCCGTA
>JAYWIE010000003.1:0-5575 GCA_043789155.1 Rubricoccaceae bacterium
ATTCACCGTCATTCCCGCGAAGGCGGGAATCCAGCCTTTTCCGGCACCCGATGGATTCCCGCCTTCGCGGGAATGACGGTGATTTTGTGGAGGAGTTGACTCAACAGTCCAGAACTTAGCAGCCCTGCCCCGCGGGGGGCCGCCCGTAGGGCGGGGGGCGGTTTTGGGGCTGTTGAGGGAACCGCCCCCCGCTCGCTCCGCTCGCCGCCCCAGGTTCGGGTTCACCCGGCGCGGGGGGGCCGTTGGAGCTGCGCTAGCCTTCGCCAAACAGCTTCTCAGGATGACACGGAAGGGCTTTTTGCGCTTCCCCGGACAGGCCCTCAGCGGGCAGGCGTCAGGACGAGGTCCTGGAAGTCGAACGAGAAGTCGGTCTCCGGCGAGACGGGCTGCATCCGCGCCTCGCGGACCGCCCCGCCGGGCGTCAGCGCGAACGTCAGATACGCGTCGGCGCGCAGCGTGCGGTCGGTCCACCGGGCGACGAACGTGTCGTGCTGCCAGTGCTCGAGCGTCCCGACGAGCAGCGGCGTGGTGGCGAAGCGGATGGCGAGGCGTGCCGCCCGGCCCGAGCCCTCGGGCGCGACGGTGACGGTCCCGTACCACGGGTCTGAGTACGTCCCGGCATACTGCGCCAGCGGCAGGCTCGGCCCCGAGCCGGCGTCGCGGGCGGCGGCCGCAGCCGACACGACGGCCTCGGCCGCGGCCGCCCGGCGCGCGGCGAGCACGGCGTAGACCGACGCCCAGTCCCTCGGCGGGGCGCCCATGTAGTGGTCCAGAATGGCCTGCGTGATAGACTGGAAGGCCGCGCCGGACTCGCCGTTGGTCAGCACGACGACGCCGAGCCCGAGGCTCGGCACGAGCGTGAGCTGCGACACGAAGCCCGGCAACCCGCCGGTGTGCGTCACGACCTTGACCCCGCGCAGGTCCTGCACGTTGAAGCCGAGCGCGTAGAGCTTGAACTGCGGCTGCAGCGCCCGCGTCTCGGGCGGGTTGGGCGCGATGCGGACCGGCGTGACGCCGGTCCAGAGCTGCTCGGTCGTCGCCCGCGACCAGACGCGCCCCGCCTCGACGCCCGGCAGGGCGACGCGCCCGGAGTCCAGCTGCACCGTCATCCAGCGCGCCATGTCGGCCGCGGTGCTCGTGATGCCGGCGGCGGGGTTGGCGTTCTCGCCGTCGAACACGGCCACGGGGACGGTCCGGCCGTCGATGGTCGCGAACGTGCCCGAGACGTGGCCTGCGGCGTCGCCTGCGGCGGTGTCCCCGTGGAGCCCCTCGCCGACGCTCGCGCGGGTGTCCGCCATGCCGAGCCGGTCGAGGATGCGCGTCTGCACGAACGCCTCCCACGTCATGCCCGACGCCGCGGCCACGACCTCGCCGGCGACCATGTAGAGGACGTTGTCGTAGGCGTAGGCGCTGCGGAAGCTCGTCGCGAGCGGCAGGAAGCGCAGGTGCGCGACGGTCTCGGCGCGCGTCTCGGTGCTCGCCGGCCACCACAGCAGGTCGCCCGCGCCGAGGCTCAGGCCCGAGCGGTGCACGAGCAGGTCGCGGACGGTCAGCTCGCGCGTGATGACGGGGTCGACGAGCGAGAACGCCGGCAGGTAGCGCGTCACCGGCGCGTCCCACGCGACCCGGCCCTCCTCGACGAGCATCCCGAGGGCCGTCGCGGTGAAGGCCTTCGAGTTGGAGGCGATGCCGAAGCGCGTCGCCGCGTCCACGGGGGCGTCCTGGCCGAGCTGCCGCGTGCCGTAGCCCTCGGCGAGCACGACCTGCCCGTCCTTGACGATGGCGACGGAGAGGCCGGGCACGTGGAACGTGTCCATGACGTGGCGGACGGTCGCGGCGAAGTCCGGCGGCGGCGCGGCCGGCCGGGCGGCCGTCTGGGCCGAGGCCGCGGACGCGAGGACGGCCAGGAGACAGGACAGGAACGAGCGCATCGGTGCAACGGGGTGGGGCGCAGAAACCTACGCCCGCCGGCACGGGACGCCGCCGGCGCGGATGCGGCACTCTGCCGTATGTTGGCGGCACGCTTGCCACGCCGTCCATGGTCGTCGCCGACGTCGCGCGCCTGTTCGGCGGCCGCGCGATCCGCTCATCGCTCGACCTCGCTCGCGCCGTCGAGCGCGGCCTGCCAGTCGAGGCGGCCGACGCGCTCGTCGCGGCCGGCGCGCTCGCCGCCGGCGAGCTGTACCGCCTCGTCGTCCCGCGGCGCACGCTCGCGCACCGGCGCGCCCGCGGCGAGCGGCTCACGGTCTCGGAGTCGGACCGGCTCGCGCGCGTCGCCCGGGCGGTCGCCGGGGCAGACGAGACCTTCGGCGTGCCCGAGACGGCACGCGCCTGGCTGCGCCGCCCGAACCGTGAGCTCGACGGGGCCGTCCCGCTGGAGCTGCTCGCGACCGAGCCGGGCGCGCGGGCCGTCGAGGCGGTGCTCGAGCGCCTCGCGCACGGCGTCTATGCCTGACGCGCCGTGACCGTCTGGCGGCTGGCCCGCGCGGCCTACCCGGCGCTCGACGGCGAGGGCGCGCGCCGCGTCGGCGGGCGCTGGAATCGGCCGGGCACGGCCGTCGTGTACACGTCGGCGCACCTGTCGCTCGCCGTGCTCGAGGCGCTCGTCCACACCGACCCGGACCTGCTGCCGGCCGACCTCGTCGCGTTCGAGATCGACGTGCCCGACGACCTCGCGGCCCCGGCCCTGCTCGCGGACGACGGGCGCGACGCCGAGGCGTCGGCTGCGGTTGGCACGGCGTGGGCGGCAGCCGGGCCAGCGGCGCTCCTCGTGCCCTCCGTCCTCGTGCCACGCGAGCGCAACGTGCTCGTCAACCCGCGGCACCCCGAGGCGCGCCGCGTCCGCATCGTCGGGCAGGAGCCGTTCGCCTTCGACCCGCGCCTCGCCGGGCGGTAGCCGACGCGGCCCGCGCCGCCGGCTACCTTCCAGCTCCAATCCGCCGCGCGACCTGTGCTCAAACCGACCGACACCGCCGTCCGCGCCTACTACGCCTCCCTCGCCCGCTACGACGCCGTCGGGGCCGCGCACGAGCAGGCCGTCAAGACCGCCTTCCACGACGTGCTGCAGGCCGCCGCCGGGGCCGCCTGGACCCTCGTCCCGGAGTTCACCACGAAGGGCTGCACCGGCAAGACCGTCCGCTACGACGGTGCCCTCCGCGACCCCTTCAACCTCACCCTCGGCTACTGGGAGGCCAAGGACTCCAAAGACGATCTCGACCGCGAGGTCCAGCGGAAGATCGAGCGCGGCTACTCCCTCCAGAACACCCTCTTCCAGGCCCCACGCCGCGCCCTCCTCTACCAGGACGGACGCCTCGCGCTCGACGCCGACCTCTCGGAGCCCGACGCCCTCGCCGACGCCATCAACCTCCTGCTCGGCTACCGCGAGCCCGAGATCGAGCAGTTCCACGTCGCCGTGCGCGAGTTCCGCGCCGCCATCCCGGACCTCGCCCGCGGCCTCCTCGCCCAGATCGAGGCCGCCCGCACCTCGGACCCCGTCTTCCGCGCCGCCTTCGACGCCTTCGTCACCACCGTCCGCGAGGCCGTCAACCCCAACGTCGCCGTCGGTGCCGTCGAGGAGATGCTCGTCCAGCACCTCCTCACCGAGCGCGTCGTCCGGACCGTCTTCGACAACCCGGACTTCGCCCGGCGCAACGCCATCGCCGCCGAGATCGAGAAGGTCATCGACGCCCTCACGGCCCGGCACGTCTCGCGAACCGCCTTCCTCGGACGCCTCGACCGCTTCTACCGCGCCATCGAGGAGGCCGCCGAGGGCATCACGGACTGGGCCGCCAAGCAGGACTTCCTCAACACCGTCTACGAGCAGTTCTTCCAGGGCTTCTCGGACCGCGTCGCGGACACGCACGGCATCGTCTACACCCCGCAGCCGCTCGTGGACTTCATGGTCCGCTCCACCGACGCCCTCCTCAAGCGGCACTTCACGACGCCGGACGGCACCCCGCAGTCGCTCGCCACGCCCGGCGTCCACGTCCTCGACCCCTTCGTCGGGACGGGCAACTTCCTCGTCCGCGTCATCGAGCAGATCCCCGCGCCGGACCTGCCCGCCAAGTACGGCGCGACGGGCCAGCCCGGCGAGCTGCACGCCAACGAGGTCCTCCTGCTCCCCTACTACATCGCGTCGCTCAACGTCGAGCACGCCTACCGCGAGAAGACCGGCCACTACGTGCCCTTCGACGGCATCGTGCTCGTGGACACGTTCGACATGGTCGAGGGCAAGACGGTCGGCCTCTTCGCGGCCGAGAACACCGAGCGCGCCCTCCGCCAGCGCCAGGCCCCGATCCGCGTCGTCATCGGCAACCCGCCCTACAACGCCAGTCAGGTCAACGCCAACGACGCCAACCAGAACCGGACCTACCCGACCGTCCGCGTCAAGGGCAAGGTGGTGCAGGTCGGGATGGACGAGCGCGTGTCCACGACCTACGCCGCCGCCTCGAAGGCCACGCTCGTCAACAAGCTCGGCGACCCGTACGTGAAGGCCTTCCGCTGGGCGACCGACCGCCTCGGTAGCGAAGGCATCGTCGCGTTCGTGACGAACAGCTCGTTCGCCAAAAAGAACTCATTTGACGGGATGCGCGACCACCTCGAACGCGACTTCTCGGAGATCTACGTCCTCGACCTGAAGGGAGACGCCCGCACGGCCGGAGAGCCCCGCCGCCGGGAAGGCGGCAACGTGTTCAACGACGACATTCGCGTCGGCGTCGCGGTCACCTTCCTTATCCGACGCAAGGACTACAAAGACGCCCCGGCGACCATCCACTACTTCGCCGTAGACGACTACGTCAAGGGGGCCGATAAGCTGGACCTGCTCGTTCGGGCCGGCGACCTCGACGGCCTCGACTGGCGCACGCTGGAGCCCAACGACCGCCACGACTGGCTCACCGACGGCATGACGGACGAGTGGGACGACTTCCTCCCGCTCGTCAGCCAGGCCGAGAAGGCGAGCGGCGACGAGAACGAAACGACGCTGTTCGATCAGTACGGCCTCGGCATCTCGACGAACCGCGATGTGTGGGTCTACGACTTCGACAGGGAGCACCTCGGTGAACGCGTCGAACGGTTCGTAGACACCTACAACGCGCAGGTCGTCAAGTGGCAGCGGAAGGCCGGTCCAGGCGTGAAGCCCGAGAGCGTGATCACGACGGACGACACGCAGATCAAGTGGAGCAGCACGCTCCTGAGAAAGCTCAAAGCCGGGGACGTCGCGGACTTCGAGCCCGAGGCGTTTCGCCCAGCGATGTACCGGCCTTTCGTGTCCCAGTGGCTCTACTTCGATAATGTCTTGGTAGATCGTCAAGGACTCTGGCGCGACTACTTCCCGACGCCCGACGCCGAGAACCTTGTGATCTGCGTCAGCGACAAGGGATGGCGCACCGAGTTCAGCACACTTATGCTCGACCGCGCCGGCGACCTCCACCTCCTCGCCAGCGCCGACGCCTTCCAGTACATCCCGCTCTACACCTATGCCGCGGACGGCACCCGCACCGAGAACGTCACCGACTGGGCCCTCGGCCAGTTCCAGCAGCGCTACGCCAGCGAGCCCATTCCCGCGTCGAGCTTA
>JAYWIE010000004.1:0-1606 GCA_043789155.1 Rubricoccaceae bacterium
CCGGCCGACGGCCGACCTGGCCGAGGCGACCGACGGGGCGTGGCTCTGGGTCGTCGCCGTGCCGAGCCAGGCCGTGCGCAGCGTCGCCGCCCGACTCGCCGCGCGCGTGCCGGCGGTGCCGCCCGTCGTCGTGTCCGTCGCGAAGGGCATCGAGACCGGGACGCTGCTGACGACCTCGGCCGTGCTCCGCGAGGCGCTCCCCGGCGTAGACGCCGCGCGCGTGGGCGTGCTCTACGGGCCGAGCCACGCCGAGGAGGTCGCGGTCGGGCAGCCGACGAGCCTCGTCGTGGCCATGCCCGACGCCGCGGCCGCGGCGCGCGTGCAGGCGGCCTTCATGGCCCCGGCCCTGCGCGTCTACACAAACCCCGACATCGTCGGGGTCGAGGTCGGCGGATCCGTCAAGAACGTCATCGCGCTCGCGGCCGGCATGGGCGACGGCCTCGGGCTCGGCGACAACGCCAAGGCGGCGCTCGTCACGCGCGGGCTGGCCGAGATCACGCGCCTGGGCGTCGCGTTGGGGGCGGACGCTCACACGTTCGCGGGCCTCACCGGCCTGGGCGACCTGGTCGTGACGTGCTTCAGCCGCCACAGCCGCAACCGCGGCTTCGGCGAGAAGATCGGCGCGGGCATGAGCGCCGAGGCCGCGCTCGCGTCGAGCGCGATGGTCGTCGAGGGCGTCGCCACGACGGCGTCGGTCCGGGCGCTCGCGGCCCGCGTGGGCGTCGAGATGCCCATCGCCGACGCCGTCGCGGCCATCCTCGCCGGCGAGCTGACGCCGGCCGCGGCCGTCGCGGCGCTGATGGAGCGCGACCCGCGCCTCGAAGGCCCCGGCGACGCAGGCTCCGGCGCAGGCTCCGGCGCGGGCGCTGCGCTCGGCGGAACCGAAGCCTGACGCTCGTCCTACCACCGGCAGACGACGGCCCCGGCCACCGACGGCCGGCCCACTCGGAATCCCCCGGTTCCACCCGATGACCCACGACGACCTCAAGCGCCTCGTCCTGCTCGGCGAGGGCGCGCGGCTGGAGTTCAAGAACCGCGTCCCGCGCCCCGAGCGCATCGCCCGCGAGGTGATCGCGTTCGCGAACACGGACGGCGGGACGGTCCTGATCGGCGTCGACGACGACGGGACGCTCGTCGGGCTGCGGGACGCCGAGGAGGAGCTGTTTGCGCTCACGACGGCGCTGCGCGCGCGCATCGAGCCGCCGGTCGAGGTCGGGATCGCGGCCGTCGGCGTCTCGCGCCGCCGCGACGTGCTCGTGGTCCAGGTGCCGCCGAGCGCCGCCCGGCCGCACGTGCTCGTGCCCGAGCCCGGCACGACGGGCGAGGCCGCGCGGCAGCACGCCTACGTCCGCGTCGGCGAGCACTCGGTCGAGGCCAGCCGCGAGGCCGTCCGCGTGATGCGCGCCGACGGGCGCGGCGAGGCCGTCGCGTTCACGTTCGGCGAGCCCGAGCGCCGCCTGCTCGAGTACCTCGACCGCCACGAGCGGATCACGGTCGCGGAGTACGCGCGCATGGCCGAGATGCCGCCGTGGCGCGCGTCGAAGACGCTCGTCGCGCTCGTCCGCGCGGGCATCGTGCGCCTGCACAACGGGGCCGGCGGCGAGGA
>JAYWIE010000005.1:0-1605 GCA_043789155.1 Rubricoccaceae bacterium
CGCGCGAGCGTCACCTCGCCCTGAAGCCGCTCGATCGACGTCTGGAGCGTCGCCGTCTCGGCCCGGATCTCGCCCTCGCTCTGCCGGTAGCCGACGAGAAGCTGCTCGCGGAGCGCGATCTCGGTCCCGAGCGCGTCGAGCGCCTCGACGGCCGACGCCTCGTCGCCGCGCGCGCGCTGCACCTGCTGCTCGACGCCCCCGATCTGGCTCCGGATGCTGGCGAGCCGGCGCTCGCTGTCGGCGCGGGACTGGGCGGACGCCGGCGCGGCCACCGCGGCCGCGAGGGCGAAAAGAGCCACGAGGCGGGACGAACAGGGCATCATCGGAGGCGGGGTCCGGGGCCGGACAAGGTAGAGCGCGGCCGTCGCCTTCGAAAATGGCCGCGGCCGGTGCGCGGGTCGGCTCCCTGCAGACACCGCGCCAGACTGTGCGTCAGCGCAGACGCGAGACGCGGTAGTCGGGGCGCGAGAACGCCAGCCGCAGCTCGGGCGGGTTGAGCGCGAGCCGGCTGTGCTCGAACGTCACCTCGGAGCCGGCCGCGGCGACGTGCACGCGCCGCGGCATCGGCACGCCGTCGACGACGGCGAAGTCCGACACGTCCTGCTGCCCGCTGAGCGCGCCCGCCCGGTCGTACTCGCGTACGGCGACGACGCGCCACAGCGCGGGGTCGACGGTGTAGACGCGGCGCACGCCGGCGGGGAGCACGCCCGTGAGCACGTACTGACCTGCGGTGGCCTGGACCGTCCACGCGACGGACGCCTCAGGCACGAGCAGGCCGAGCACGGCGCGCGCGGCGGCCGCCGGCGAGCCGGCCCCCGGCACGTAGCGCTCGGCCGCCGAGGCGGGGCCGAGGTACAGCACGCGGTTGAGCCGGTCGACGCCGAAGAGCGAGTCTGCCGTGACGAGGCCGCGGCCGCCCTCGATGCCGAGCGGCCCGCGGACGACGACCGTCAGGCTGTCCGCCCGCTGCCCCGTGAGGCGCGCGCGGAGGCTGAACGTGGCGTCCTGGTTGAGGCGGCCCGAGACGATGGTGACGCGGCCGTCGGCGCTCGCCGAGCGGACGGGCGCGACAGCCGCGGCGACGGCCGCGACGATCTGCGCGCTCGTGTGCGCCGGGTAGCCGACGGGCACGGCCGGCGTCGGGAGCGCGTCCGTGGGGCGGTGGGCGCAGCCGGTGGCGGCGAGGGCGAGGGCGAGCAGAAGCGCGGGGCGGGTCACAGGAGGTCAGCGGGTAGCGGTGGCGAGGGCGCGCTCGAGACGGGCGCGAAGGGCGGCGTCTGCCCCGCTATCGCGGGGCAGGCTGCCGAGAGCCGCGAGGCCTGCGCGGGCCGCGCGGGCCGCGTCCGACGGGCGGCCGGCGGCGAGGTAGGCCTCGGCGGCGGGCGCGAGCACGGACGGGACGGTCGGGAAGAGGAGCGTCGCCTCGTCGGCCGTGTCGCCCGCGCGCGGGTCTGCGCCGGCGGCGAGCGACGTCAGCGCGTCCGCCCACGCGTCGAGGCGGCGCGGGTCCGACGCGACAGTCGCGAGGGCGGCGTCGGCGTCGCCGGCGGGCGCGTCGCCGGCGGGCGCGGCGGCGGCGGTCGTCCGTGTGGCGGCGCGGAGGCC
>JAYWIE010000006.1:0-1604 GCA_043789155.1 Rubricoccaceae bacterium
AGTTCAAGGGGCCGCACGAGCGCTCGACGCGCGAGCTCGCCGACCTCTGGACGGCCGCGCTGCGCCGCGAGGCGGCGGCGATCGCGGGGACGTCCGTGCTCGGGCCCGTGCCCGCGTTCGTCGGGCGCATCAAGGGCCTGTGGCGCGTCCACACGCTGCTCAAGGCACCGCGGGCGCTGCCGGCGTCCGTGCTCGGGGCCGCGCTGCGGCGCGTCGTCGCGGCCGTCCCGCCGCCGGGGGGCCACCGCGTCAACGTCGACGTCGATCCGGTCGGGCTGTTCTGAGGGGCGCGTCAGAGCTTTCCCGAGAGCGCCGTCGTGCATGTGCTGAAGTTGTGCGGCGGCCGGACCCTGGGGCGAGTCGGCATCGGTACAAGCCGTCCACTCTCCTCGCAGCCCCATGCGCGCCCTTCCCCTCGCCGCTCTTCTGCTCGCGGCCCCCGCCTTCGCCCAGACGCAGCCCCGCCCGACGTCGGCCGACCCGCGTGCGGACCCGTCGCAGCCGTTCGGCCGGACCGCCGACCAGATGCGCGCGGACCCGACCGGCATCAGCGCCAGCACCGTCAGCCCCGGCGACCGCGCTGCCGACGACGTCGTGATCGAGAACCCGACGCTCGACGACCGCTCGTTCTCGGCGCTAGACCGCGACATGCACGCGCTCGGCCAGAACCCCGACGCCGCGCGCTACGGCCAGCAGCGCGACGCGCTCCGCCGCGACTACGACGCGCTCGGGGCGACGCCGACGCCCGAGGCGCGCATGGGCGTCATGACCCGCTACGAAGACCTCAACGCGAGCGTCGGCATGTCGCGCATGAACATGGCGTCGCGCGACGACTACTTCCGCATGGCCGACGGCCGCATCTCGGGCTACGACCGCGAGATCACGGCCGCGCGCCGCCAGTTCGACTCGGCCACGGGCGACGCCCGCGCCGAGCGCGCCGCCGCGCTCATCCGCCTCCGCAGCCAGCGCAACCAGTACCGCAACGACGTCTACTCCGTCCGCGGCGCGGGCCGGAGCGGCTTCGAGGACGCCCGCCGGACGGCGGCTCCGAGCCTCATGCGCTACGACACCGAGTTCCGCACGGGCCGCCGGTCGATGATGCAGACCGGCGTGGCGGACCCGTCGATGCCGGCGGGCCAGCGCCCGGCGGGCCAGATGCAGCAGGGCACGACGCAGCCCGGGACGCGGAACTAGTCCGCCCGGCTCCAGACGACGCCCGGCTCCAGGCGCTGCGGGCGCGGCCTCCACCGAGAGGCCGCGCCCGCGCGCGTTCACGGGACATCCTGGCCCGCCAGCGCCCGCAGGATCTGTCCGGCGAGCGCGTCCAGCGGCCCGTTCGCGCCGATGTTGGAGAGCAGCACGAGCCCGACGTCGTCGGCGGGCCGGACGCCGACGAATGCGACCGAGCCGAACGTCGCGCCGTTGTGGAACGCCGTCACGACCGGGCCGTCGCCGGGCAGAAGGTGCCAGGCCAGGCCGAGACGGAGGCGCGGCGACGCCGTGAACCGCGGCGTCGTGGCGAGGCGGAGCGCGCCGGCGAGCGCGGGCGCGCGCTCCGGCCGGGCGACGGCCTCGGCGAGCGTCAGCAGGTCGGCGGCGTCGGA
>JAYWIE010000007.1:0-1601 GCA_043789155.1 Rubricoccaceae bacterium
TTCCCCCCCCCCCCCCTCGTCCCGGCCGCCGTCCCTACCGGCGGCCGGGCGCACCCAGCACCCGCCATGCTCCTCTATGCCTTCTGGCCCGCCGGCCCCGCCGGCCGCCCCGCCCTCCCCGCCGACGTGTGGGGCGACCCCTGTCCGCTCTCGGCCCTCGAAGACCCCGACGCCGGCCCGTTCCTCACGGCCGTCGACAGCACCACCGAGGCGCTTGTTTTCGCGGCCGACGTCTCGGCCGCGCTCCGCGCCTACGCCGCCACGGTCGCGCCCGCCGGGCTCCCCGCCTGTCCCGTCGCCGCCGCACGCGCCGCGGCCTCGCTCGTCGCGGCCGAGACGGCGGGGGAGTGGGCCGCCGACGCGCTCGACCTGTGGCGCTGCCCGGATCCGGACACGTACCGCGACTACGCCCTTCCCCACGCCATCGGCGAGACGATCCGGGACGGGGCCACCGCCGCCGGCCACGATGCCGCCGCGGCTCACTTCCTCCCGCACGTCCGCGGCCTCGTCGCGGCCCTCGCCTCGCCGCTTCCCGTCCTGCGGCTCGCCGTCCCGGCCCCGGCGCTGCGCCTCGCCGCCTGAGCCTCCACCCGCCGGGCGCACCCCACGCGCCCGGCACCCCCGCACGACCCATGCCCGTACGTCTCGCCTTGCTCGCGCTCGTCCTCGTCACTACGGCGCAGGCCCAGCCTGCCCCGACCATCGCCCGCGCCACGCTCCGCGCCTTCGCCGACTCGTCGGTCGAGTGGCGCGGCTACGCCGGACGACCGCGCTCCGCCCGCGTCCGCGTCTTCGCCAACGCGGCCGACGACCGCGAGGACCGCCCGTTCACCGTCGTCCTGGACGACCGCGCCGGCAACCCGCGGCCCGTCACCGAGGAGGCCCCGTTTCTCGCCGAGACGCTCGGCCGCGCGCTCGGCATCGACCCGACGCACCTCGTCTTCGTGTTCCGCTTCTCGGCCGCCTCGTTCGCGGAGGACATCCCGGACCGCGGCAAGGCGCTCTATCTGCGGGCCACGTTCCGCCGCGCCGCCTCGGGCGCTCTGTCGTCGCCGTCGTGGCGCGCGCTCTCGCCCGACGAACTCGAAGACCACACCGACCGCGCCCTCCGCTGACCGCTTCGCAGCCACACCCGCGGGGCGGCGTCACGCGCCCCGCACCTCCCTGACTCCCATGTCTCGACTCTCCCACGCCCTCTACCGCGCCCAGCAGCGCGCCGGCCTCACCGGCCCCGAAGGCCGCGCCGCCGTCGTGCTCGTGCTCGCGCTCGCCGGCGGCATGGCCGCCCGCGAACTCTTGGCCCGCGACGCCCCGGCCGCGCCCGACTTCTACGCCTCGGCCGACGCCGCCTTCGTCGCCGCCGCGCCGCACCCGGCTCCGCCGGCCCCCTCTGACACCCTCGCGCCCGACCGCACCGCGCCGCGCTTGGCCGCCCGGCCCGCGCCGGGCGCGGCCCCGACGGCTCCCACCGAGCCCGCCGCCGGCCCGGTCCCCGTCAACACGGCGAGCGTCGCCGAGCTGCTCGCCCTTCCCGGCGTCGGCCCCGTCACAGCGGCGCGCCTCGTCGAGGCCCGGCCCTTCCGCGACGCGGCCGACCTCCA
>JAYWIE010000008.1:0-1597 GCA_043789155.1 Rubricoccaceae bacterium
GTCGCGGCCGGACGCGCCGCGGAGGTAGCGGAGCGCGACCGTCTGTTCGAAGGAGAGCACGGCGGCGGGGCTCGCGCCAGTGGCCAGTGTCGGCTTCGCCGAGCCAGCGGCCAGTGGCAGATGGGGAAAGAAGACGCGCAAGCTACAGGAGCGCGTCCGGTGGGGCAGGCCTCGCCGCGGCACGGCGGCGCGATCTTGCCCCGGGCCGACGTTCCGATTCTGCCACTGGCCACCTGCCCACTGGCCACTGGCGCGAGCCCCGCCGCCGTGCTCTCCTTCGAACAGACGGTCGCGCTCCGCTACCTCCGCGGCGCGTCCGGCCGCGACGACCGCCGCGGCTTTCTCCGCTTCGTCGTCGTGGCCGCCGTCGGCGGCGTCGTCGTGGGCACGGGCGCGCTGCTGCTGGCCATGATGATCGTGCGCGGCTTCAGCCGCGAGATCGAGGCCAAGATCGTCGGCTTCGGGCAGCACGTGCAGGTCGAGTCGCTCGTCGGCGAGCCGCTCGCCGGGACGGACTCGCTCGCGCGCGCGCTGCGCGGGGTCCCCGGCGTGACGCGCGCCGAGCCCGCCCTGCTGGACTTCACGCTGCTGCGCGGCCGCAGGGAGGCCGGCCGCCCCGGCGTCGACGGGGCCATGCTGTGGGGCACGTCCGAGGCCGGGCAGCCCTTCATCGGGCAGCACCTCACGGCCGGCCGCCTCGCGTTCGCCGCCGACGCCCGCGGCCGGCCGGGCCTCGTCATCGGCGCGCGCTACGCCGAGCGCCTCGGCCTGAGCGTCGGCGACGCCGTGACGGCCTTCTCGACGCGCGGGCTCGGGCAGGGCGCGCTCGCGTCCCGCCCCCGCGTGCGCGTCTTCCACGTCGCGGGCCTGTTCCAGACCGGCCTCGGCGACTTCGACGAGCGCTTCGTCTACGCCGGCATCGCGCCCGTGCGCGAGCTCTTCGCCTACGCCCCGGACCAGGCGACGCGCGTCGACCTCACGCTCGCCGACCGCGCGCTCGCGCCGCAGACCGCACGCGCCATCACCGAGACCTTCGGCCCGCCCGTGCTCGCGCGCCCCATCGACGACGTCTACAGCGGCCTCTTCGCGTGGGTCGCGCTGCAGCAGTCGATCGTGCCGCTCGTCATCTCGATCCTCGTCCTCGTGGCCGCCTTCAACATCGTCGGGGCGCTGCTGATGGTCGTGCTCGAGAAGTCGCGCGAGATCGGGACCGTGCTCGCGATGGGCGCGAGCCGCCGCGCCGTGCGACGCCTCTTCGTGCTGCTCGGCCTGCTCGTCGGCACGACGGGGGCCGTGCTCGGGGCCGCCCTGGCCGTCGGGCTGGGCGCGCTGCAGGCGCGCTTCCACTTTATCAAGCTCCCCGCCGACGCCTACTTCCTCGACTCGGCCCCGATCGAGATCCGCGCGTTCGACGTCGTCTGGACCGTCCTCGCGGCCATCGCGCTCTGCACGCTTGCGGCCTACCTGCCCGCCCGCGCCGCGTCGCGCATCGAGCCGATCCGGACGATCCGCTTCGGCGAGTGACGCCACCTCAGTCAGCACGATGACCGGTCGGAGCGCGGACGCCTCGGCGAGGCGTCCCTACCCCCGACGTGCG
>JAYWIE010000009.1:0-5534 GCA_043789155.1 Rubricoccaceae bacterium
CGCCCGCCGACCGCGACCTCGTCGCGCGCTACCGCGGCGAGGCCGCGCCGCCGCGCGCCGCCCGCTTCGGGGCGTACGCGGACGGCGTCTCGCTCGCCCGCGTCGAGGGCGACGGCTACGCGGTCGAGGCCGAGCCGCTGCTCTACCTCGCCGCCGGCCCGGCGCGCCGCACCGAGACGCCCACCCGCTCAGCCTCCACGCTCGCGTACCAGGCCACACGCGGCGTGCGCGTCGGCGGGCACCTCGGGCGGCACCTCGTCTTCGAGACGCGCGCCGAGGAGAACCAGCGCGTCGACGCCGTTCTGGACTACGAGCAGTCGGCCGCGACGACGCCGCGCCTCGGCTTCGTCAAGCTGCCCGACGGCAAGACGTACGACTACTTCACCGCGACGGGCTCGGTCGCGTACGTGGACCGCTTCCTCGAGGTCCGCTTCGGGCGCGACCGCAACCGCTGGGGGCCGGGCATCAACTCGCTCGTCCTGAGCGACTTCGCCGCGCCCTACGACCACCTCCAGGTGCGCGCCGCGGCGGGCCCGCTGCGCTACACCTCCGTCTTCGCCCGCTTCACGACGCCCGACGACCGCATCGGCGACAACGTGCTGCCGTCGCGCTTCGGGGCCTTCCACCAGCTCGCCGTGTCGGTCGGGCGCGTGGACGTCGAGCTGTTCGAGACCGTCATGTTCCACGACGACTCGACGGGCGAGCGCAGCGGCTTCGAGATCGGCTACCTCAACCCGGTCATCTTCTACCGCTCGGTCGAGTCCGAGCTGGGCTCGGCAGACAACGCGCTCCTCGGGGCGGCCGTCGCCGTGCGGCCGGCACGCGGCGTGCGGCTCTACGGGCAGGCCGTGCTGGACGAGTTCACGGCCTCGCGCTTCTTCGACGACTACTGGGGCAACAAGTGGGGCGTGCTCGGCGGCGTCGAGGCCGTGGACGTCGGGCTGCCGGGGCTCGAGCTCCGCGCCGAGGCCGCGCGCCTCAGGCCGTTCCTCTACTCGCACAAGACCGAGGACTCGGCCGTCGTCCACTACGCGGACGCGCTCGCCTACGCCGCCGGCCCCAACGCCGTGGACCTCAACCTGTTCGTCCGCTACCGCCCGACGCTCAAGATCGAGGCCGCGATCAACGCCTCCCGGACCGTCCGCGGGCGCAATCCGGACGGCCAGAACGTCGGCGCGGACCCGGGCCTGCCGTACACGACGCGCGACACCGCGCTCGACCTCGACGGAGTCCCGACGCTCACGGGCGTCCGCCAGACCGAGACGCTCGTCGAGGCGCGCGCGGGCTACGAGCTGCTGCCCGGCCTCGTCGCCGAGGGCGCGCTCGTCGGGCGCTCGGTCACCGACGCGCTCCGCGGCCCGACGCGCCAGCTCACGGCGCTGCTGCAGCTCCGCTGGGGCCTCCCCTTCCGCAGCGTCCGATACTGAGCGGGCTGGCATGACAGGCACGCCTCCCGTCGAGATCCGCCGCCTCGGCCCGCCAGACGCGGCGGCATACCGGGCGCTGATGCTGGACAGCTACGCAGCCGACCCGGACGCCTTCACAGCAACAGTCGACGAGCGCGAGCCACTCCCGCTCTCCTGGTGGCGCGCCCGCGTCTCTGACGCCGCGTCCCCCCCGGAGGTCGTCTTCAGTGCCGTCGCCGATGACCGGCTCGTTGGCGCGGCGGGCCTGAAGTTCGGGTCGCGCCCCCGAACACGGCATTCGGCCGCGATCGTCGGCGTAGCCGTTCGGCCGTCTTTCCGGTGCTGCGGTGTCGGGCGGGCGCTGATCGAGGCGGCGCTGGAGTACGCCCGTGCCGCGCCTGAGATCGTCGTGGTGGGCATCAGCGTGCTGGAGCCGAACGCCCCGGCGCGGCGGCTGTATGAGGCGGCCGGCTTCCGCGCCTTCGGGACGGAGCCGTTCGCCGTCGCGGACGGGCCGGGCTTCGTCTCGGTCGTCCACCTATGGTGCTCTGTGGACCCGCGGTCCTGCTGAGGCCCGAAACGGACGCGGGCGGCGGCCTCCGGAGAGACCGCCGCCCGCAGACGTCAGAGACAGAGTGCTCAGGCGTCGTCGTCCTCGTCGTCGTCCGCCTCATTCTCGGCGAGCTGCGCGCGGAGCGCGGCCAGGCCCGAGAGCTCGCCGAGCGTCGCCGGGCCGGTCTGCGCGCGGGCGTACTGGTCCACCTGCTGACGCTCCTGCTGGCGCTCCTGCGTCTTCGCCTGGCGCTCGGCAAACTTCTCGGACTGCGCGGCGTCGCGCGTCTTGGCCGTCTCCGAGAGCACGATCTCGCGGTCGTCGCGGTCGAGCCGGATCACGCGCAGGTCGAGGACGTCCCCGATCTGGTACGCGTCCGTCGGGCGGCCCGAGCGGCCGAGGTGGCTCGCCGGCACGAAGGCCTCCGCGCCGAGCGGCAGGTCGACCACGATGCCCCCGTCCGTGAGGTCGGTGATGGTGCCGGTCGTGTCCGTGCCCTCGCCGTAGACGTCGGCGTACTGGCTCCACGGGTCCGTCGAGACCTGCTTGTGGCCGAGCGAGATGCGGCGCTGCGAGGCGTCGATGTCCAGCACGATCACGTCGACCTCCTGGCCCTTCTTGACGACCTCGGACGGGTGCTTGACCCGCTTCGTCCACGAGAGGTCGCTCACGTGAACGAGGCCGTCGATGCCGGGCTCGATCTCGACGAACGCGCCGAACGTGGTCACGTTGCGGACGCGGCCGCGCGTGATCGTCCCGACCGGGAAGCGCGCCATGAGCCCCTCCCACGGGTCGGGCTCGAGCTGCTTCATGCCGAGGCTGATCTTCTTGTCGCGCGGGTCGATCTTGAGCACCTTCACCTGCACGGACTGCCCGAGCTGGACGCGCTGCGTGGGGTGCTTGACGTGCTCCGTCCACGACATCTCGGAGATGTGGACGAGGCCCTCGATGCCGCGCTCGATCTCGACGAACGCGCCGTAATCGGTGATCGAGACCACGCGGCCCTCGAGGACGGTGCCCTCCGTGATGCGGTCCGCGAGGTCGTCCCACGGGTGCCGCTGGAGCTGCTTGTAGCCGAGCGAGATGCGCTGGCGCTCGCGGTCGTAGTCCAGGACCACGACGTTGAGCTTCTGGTCGAGCTCGACGACCTCGGACGGGTGCCCGACGCGGCCCCACGAGAGGTCCGTGATGTGCAGCAGCCCGTCCACGCCGCCGAGGTCGACGAAGACGCCGAAGTTGACGATGTTCTTGACCTGCCCCTCGAGCACCTGGCCGACCTCGAGCGAGTCCAGGATCAGCGTGCGCTGGTGCTGGAGGTCCTTCTCGATGAGGGCCTTGTGCGAGATGACGATGTTGCCGTTGGCCGGGTTCGTCTTGACGACCCGGAATTCCATCGTCTTGCCGAGGTAGACGTCGAAGTCGCGGACCGGGCGGACGTCCACCTGCGAGCCGGGGAGGAAGGCCTCCGCGCCGAGCAGGTTCACGATCATGCCGCCCTTGATGCGCTTGACGATCTCGCCCTCGATGACCGCGCCGGACTCCATCGCCTCGTCGACGATCATCCAGCGGCGCTTGTCGATGGCCTTGGCGCGCGAGAGCGTGAGCTGCCCGCGCTTGTCCTCGAGGCGGTCGACGTAGACGTCGATCTCGTCGCCCACCTTGGGCACCTCGGAGAACTCGTTCTTGCCGACGACGCCGTCGGACTTGAAGCCGATGTCGACGACGACCTCCTTGTCCGTGATCGCGACGACGCGGCCGACGACGATCTGGTCGGACTCGACCTCGGACATCGAGGCGTCGATCATCGAGATCATGTCGGCCTCGCTCGTCGCGCCGTCGCCGCCCATGCCCTGCGGGCTGGCGGCGCGGGTCGCGCGGTCGAGCTCCTCCATCGTCACCGTCCGGCCGAGGTTCTTGCCCGAGTAGCCGGTCGCGGGGGCCGTGCGTGGCGTGTCCTCCGCCTTCTTCTCGGCCGGCGCGACGGCCTCCGTGACGGCGGCGATGGCCGGGGCAGTCGCCTCCTGCACCGCCTCGACGGCGGGCGCGACGGCCTCCTGGACGGCCTCGACAGCCGGAGCGACCGTCTCCTTGACGGTCTCGGCGGCGTCTGCGACGGCCTCCTTGACCGTCTCGACGACGGACGGGGCCTCGGCAGCCGGAGCCTCAGAGGCCGGGGCAGTCTCGGCGGGCGCGTCGGCGGCCGGAGCCGTCTCGTCGCCGGCGACGGCGTGCGTCACCTTCGCCGTCACGACAGCGGCGGCGGCGCGGGCTGCAGCCGCGGCGCGGTCGAGCAGCGGCGCGTCGTCGGGGACGTCGTCGGTCTTCGTGCGCTCGGTCGTCTCGGCGACGACGTCGGCGATGCCGTCAGCGACGGTCTTGACGCCGTCGGCGAGTGCGCCGACGGCGCTGCCGAGGCGCTCGGTGAGCGTCGGCGCGTGCGCCTCGGCGGACGCCTCAGCGGGGGCCGAGGCGTCGGTGTTCTGGACGTCCGCGGACGTCTCGGGGGCGTCCGGGTCGGACGCGTTCTGCGGGGAGTCAGCCATACAAGGTTCCCGGCGGTCGTCCGCCCGAAGGCGTGAGACGTGGACGACGGCCGATGGGTTGGAAAAAAGGAAAACGGCCCGCCAGGCGGTGTCTCGTCCCGGACGGGTCCGGGCGCAGGGCGGGTAGGTGGGTGTCCCGCGCGAGCGCGGGACGGAGATCAGGTGGCCGGGGGGCCGGTGGCCGCGTGGACGGCCCGGACGACGACGTCGACCTGCTCCTCGACCGTCAGCGCGGTCGTGTCGAGCCGGACGGCATCGTGGGCCGCGACGAGCGGTGCGAGGTCGCGCGAGGCGTCGCGCGCGTCGCGCGCGGCCATCTCGGCGCGGACCGTCTCGAACGCCGGCACGGCTGCGCCGGTTCGCTCCGAGACGACGGCGAGGTCGTCGAGGCGGCGGCGCGCGCGGGCGTCCAGGTCGGCCACGAGAAAGAACTTGACGGCCGCGTCGGGGAAGACGACGGTGCCGATGTCGCGCCCCTCGACGACCACGCCCGCGCCGGTCGCCTCGTGCGCGCGTGCGACGGCCCGCTGCTGGGCCACCATCGCGGAGCGGACGGGAGCGAGGGCGCTCACGCGGCTGGCAGCCTCGGCGGCGTCGGGCGTCCGGATGCGTGCGGTGACGTCCTGGTCTCCGAGGGAGACGTGGACACCGTCCGCAGCAGGGACGAGGCCGATGGCGAGTCCGGGGACGATCGCGGCCGCGGCGGCGTCGGTGAACGGCAGGCCCTGGTCGCCGAAGGCGATCCCGACGGCCCGGTACATCGCGCCGGTGTCGAGGTAGAGCCAGCCGAGCCGGTCCGCCACCCGCCGCGCCGTCGTGGACTTGCCGGAGCCGGCCGGGCCGTCGAGGGCAACAATCACGCAGGCATGGTGCTCGGGGAGCCGGGAAAACTAGGCCCGCACGGGCCCGTTTCCTACGCGCGGCGCTGTGAGAAAGCCGGGAAGGCAGAGCGGGGAGCGGGGAGCGGGGAGCGGGGAGCGGGGAGCGGGGAGCGGGGAGCGGGGAGCGGGGAGCGGGGAGCGGGGAGCGGGG
>JAYWIE010000010.1:0-1589 GCA_043789155.1 Rubricoccaceae bacterium
GGCCGGGCAGCATCGTCAGCAGCGACACGTCGAGGGTGTCGGCGGGCGGCTTGACCGCGTCGCCGGGCGGCGCGGCGGGCGTGGCCGCCGGCGTCTGCGCCGAGGCGGCGGCGGCGAGGAGCAGCAGGGCGAACCCTGACCTGAGGACGTGGACGCGCATGCGGCAAGGTACCCGGGCCGGCTATCCGCCGAGCGCATCGCGGAGGGACGCGACTGCGGCCTCGAGTGCGGCGACGCGGGCCTCGAGCGCGTCGAAATCGGAGACGGGTGGGACGTCCTCGGCGCTCGGCGTAGCGCCGGCCCCGGCAGCGCCGGCCCCGGCAGCGCCGGCGGCATCCGCGACGGGGCCGCAGAGCAGGTGCTGGACGCGGTCGGCGGACTGCCCCGGGCGGCGCGGCAGCGTCGCCACGAGCGGCTCGTCGCGGTCCGAGAGCATCCACAGCGCCTCGTCGACGGCCTCCGCAGACTCGAAGCGGGCGAGGCGCTCGGTGCGAGTGCGGAGCTCGCCGGGCGTCTGCGCGCCGCGCAGCAGCAGCACGGCGAGCACGGCAAGCTCGCGCTGCGAGAGGTCGAGCGCGCGTTCGAGCGTGTGGCGGAACTTGGCGACGCGGTGGCCCGCGCCGGCCGTGGTGCCGGCGAGGCCGCGGCGGGCGAGGCGCTCGAGCGCGTCCGTGACCGCGCGCGGCGAGAGATCGGTGACGGGCTCGCGGGCCGTCTTCTGGTTGCACGCCGCGACGAGGCCCGCGAGCGTCATCGGGTACTGGTCGGGCGTCGCGAGGGCCTTCTCGGCGAGCGCGCCGGCGACGCGGGCTTCGGTGGCGTCGAGCGTCGGGCGGGGCATCGGGAGGGTTGAGAGGTGGAAGGGGTGAGAGGTCGAGGGGAGAAATGCGGGACGTGAACGACGCAGAACTGAGTGCGGGGCAAGGTCTTTCCCCTCTCAACCTCTCAACCTCTCAACCAGCGCCCGCTGCGAGGCGGGGACGTCCGAGTGGGCGACGACGGCCGAGTCGGCGCGGGGGAAACCGGCGAGGCCGCGGCGGTCGCCGAGCAGGAGGAGCGTCGTCGGGGCGGCGTCGGCGAGGGCGTCGGCGAGGGCCTGCTCGCGCGGGGCGAGGCCGAAGGCGTGCCACGCCGAGGGCCGGATGATGGGCGCGAGCGCGACGCGCCGCGCGCCGCGGGCGAGCGCGAGCACGGCCGCGATCTCGGCGTCGGGCGTGTGCGGGGCGGGCATGACCTCGCGGTACGTCGCGGCCGGGAAGGCGTCGCGGACGGCTGCGGCGAGGGCCAGCGCAGGCGGCTCGATGGGCAGCGGCGGGCGGCGGAAGGCGACGAACAGGACGCCTTCGCCCTGCCCGAGGTCGGTCGGGAGCGGGCCGCGCGCGACGTCGAGCGCGCCGCGGGCCACGTGCTCGGCGAGCGCAAGGTGCTCCGCCCGGCCGACTACGTCGGGACCGTAGGCGAGGCTTGGGTCGTGGAAGAGGCCCGCGCCGAAGCGGGCCGTGAGGCGGCTGCGGAGGCGTTGCACGCGCGCGAGCGCGGCGTCGAGGAGCGCCTCGTCGAGCCGGCCGTCGTCGACGGCGCGCCCGAGG
>JAYWIE010000011.1:0-5517 GCA_043789155.1 Rubricoccaceae bacterium
GTCTACGCATTCGTCGGGCCGCAGCACGAGGCGCTCGCGCGCGGCGTGACGTGGTTCGGCAACAATGCGACGCTCATCGCCTTCGTCGCCGCCGTGTCGGCGCTGCTGCTCTACGCGCGCCGGTGGACGCTCGCGCTGCGCGTGCTGCTCGCGTCGGGCCTCGGCGGACTGGTCGTGCTCGGGCTCAAGACGTTCTTCCACCGCGCGCGCCCGCTCGCGCAGGTCATCCCGGCAACGGGCTACAGCCTGCCCTCGGGCCACGCCTTCGCCTCAACGGTCTTCTACGGCATGCTGATCTACCTCGTCTGGCGGCTCGTGCGGCCGGCGTGGGCGCGCGGGCTCGCAGCGGTCATCGGGGTGTGCGGGATCGGGGCGATCGGGCTCTCGCGGGTCTACCTCAACGTCCACTTTCTGACGGACGTCGTCGCCGGCTGGGCGTCGGGCGCGGCGTGGCTGGTCGCGGTGCTGGTCGTGGTCCACGTGATGGAGGCGCAGCGCGAGGGGCGTGGTGGAGAGCCGATGCGGAACGCGTAGACTCGGGCCGGCACAAACCGCCGGGCCAGGCGTCAGAAGGCACTGGTTATACGCCGCCTCCCCTGCTGCCATGCCGCTCACGACGCCCGGGTCTGCACCGCTGACGCGAGACGGCGAGCGCGTCGGGCACTACGTGCTCGGCGAGGAGATCGGGCGCGGCGGGATGGGCGTCGTCTACCGCGCCCACGACCCCGGCCTCGGCCGCGACGTGGCGCTGAAGGTCCTGCCGGCGCACCTCCACCGCGACCCCGAGCGCGTCGCGCGGCTGCGCGCCGAGGCGCGCGCGGCGTCGACGCTGGACCACGCGCACGTGTGCACGGTCTACGAGGTCGGCGAGCCCGCGCCCGAGACCGGCTTCGGGCCGCTCTTCATCGCGATGGCGCTCTACGACGGCGAGACGCTCGAGGCGCGCCTCGCGCGCGGGCCGCTGCCCGTCGGCGACGCGGCGGCCGTGGCGCACCAGGTCGCGCTCGGGCTCGCGGCCGCGCACCGCAAGGGCATCGTCCACCGCGACGTCAAGCCGTCCAACGTCTTCCTCACGGCCGAGGGCAGCCCCGGCGGCGGGCCCGGCCCTCCGCGGCCGTGCGTGAAGCTGCTCGACTTCGGCGTCGCGCGCGTCGAGGGCGCGCCGATCACGCGCGACGGCGCGACGCTCGGCACGGTCGAGTACGCGGCTCCGGAGCAGGCGCACGGCGAGGCCGGGCCGGCGTCGGACCAGTGGGGCCTCGGCGTGCTGCTCTACGAGATGCTCGCCGGCCGGCGGCCCTTCGATGAGCCCTACGAGGCCGCGCTGCTCTATGCCGTCCTCAACGCGGACCCGCCGCCGCTCGCGGGCCTCCGCCCCGAGACGCCCGAAGGCCTCGGCGATGTCGTGGCGCGGCTGCTCGAAAAGCGCCCCGCCGACCGCTTCGAGACGATGGACGCCGCAGCGGCGGCGCTCGCGCCGTTCGCGGCCGGCACCGCGCCGGTCGAGACCGGCCGCGCGTGGCACGCAGCGCGGCGCTGGGTCCGCGCCCGGCAGGGCTGGCGCGCGTCGCGGTGGTGGGTCGCCGCCGCGCTCGCGGTGCTCGTCGCGGCGGGTGCGTGGAGCCTCACGTCGCGGATGGGCACCGGCGAGCGGCACGTGGCCGTGCTGCCGCTGCGCGCCGAGGGCGGCGGGGCGGCGGCGCAGGCCTTCGCGGACGGCCTCACGGAGTCGCTCACGACCGGCCTGACGCAGCTTGCGCAGTACGAGGGCGCGCTATGGGTCGTCCCCGCGAGCGAGGTCGTCGCGCAGGGCATCAGCAGCCCCTCAGCCGCGCGGCAGCGGCTCGGGGCCACGCTCGTCGCGACGGGGACCGTGCAGCGCAGCGGCGGCCACGTCCGTGTGACGCTCAACCTCATCGACGCCGTGTCGCTGCGCCAGAGCCGCTCGGCGACGGTCGACGTGCCCGAGGCGCGCCTCAACACGCTCGCGGCGGCGGTCGGGGCCGCGCTCGAGGAGATGCTGGACCTCGAGCTACGCCCCGAGCGCCGCCACGCCGACGCCGGGACGGCCTCGCCGGAGGCCTTCGACGCGCTCACGCAGGGGGTCGGCTACCTCGACCGGTTCGAGGACCCCGCCAACGTCGACCGCGCGATCACGCTGCTGGGCCGCGCGGTCGCGCTGGACCCGGGCTACGCGCTCGCGCACGCGCGTCTTGGCGAGGCGTACACGAAGCGCTTCCTCATAACCCGTGACGCGCGCGCGCTCGTCCGCGCCGAGACGTCGGCCCGCGAGGCGCTCGCGCGGGCACCGGACGCCCCGGCGACACACGCCCTGCTCGCCCGAGTGGCACGTCTGCGCGGGCGACCGGCCGAGGCGCTCGCAAACGCCCGCCGCGCGGTCGCACTGGACCCGTCCTCGGACGAGGCGATGAGCGAACTCGCGAGCGCCTACGCCGCCGCTGGCGACGACGTCCACGCCGAGCAGGCGCACCTGCGGGCCGTGCGCGCCCAGCCCGGCGCGTGGTCCGTCTACAACCGGCTCGGCCTGTTCTACCTCAATGCCGGCCGCACCACCGAGGCGACCGCGCGCTTCCGCGACGCCCTCCGGCTCGCGCCGGACAACAGCGAGGCGCTACTCAACCTCGGCGGCGCGCTCTGGACGCAGGGCGACGCCGACGCCGCGCGGCCGCTCTTCGAGCGCAGCGCCGCCATCAGGCCCGGCGCGATGGCGCTCTCCAACATCGGCTTGTTGGACTACAGCGCCGGCCACTTCGACGCCGCGGCGCGCGCCTTCGAGCGCTCGCTCTCGCTCGACCCGGCCGACGTCGTGGTGTGGGGAAACCTCGCCTCTGCGTACGACACGCTCGGCCGCCCGGCCGATCTCCGCCGGGCCTACACCGAAGGGGCTCGCCGGGCGGAAGCGCAACTGACCGTTACTCCGGGTGACACAGACCTGCTCGCCACGCTCGCCGACTTCTACGCCGAGCTCGGTCAGCACGCTGCCGCGCGCCGCGCCGCCGACCGCGCCGCGCGACTCTCGCCTTCCGTGTACGTTCAAGTAGCGCTGGCAAACGTCTACGCCACCCTCGGCGACGCGGACGCCGCCCGCCGGTGGGTCCGGCAGGCGGTCGCCGAAGGCTACCCGCGAGATATCGCGCAGGACAACCCGGAGCTGCGACCCTTTCTTTCTCCACCGTGACGCCGTCGAAGCAGGTGGGCGTACCCTTCAGCCTCACTGCCGGCCTTCCGGGCCGCACTGCCATGGAACCTGATCTCCCCCCCTGCGCCGACGCCAACGTCGGGAAAGTCGTCGCCGAGACCATTCAGAATGAGTCCCACGAGGACATCGTCGGATGCCTCGGCCATCAGATCGTGTGGACGAACGACACGAAGCAAACGCTCATCATAACGTTCCCGACCACAGACGGAATCGGGACGATGACGCCCCAGGCGCTTCCCCCTGGGGCTACGTTCAGCTACGTCTTCGTGGCCGCTCAGGAGCGTCCCGAGTACACGTACCAGGCAGTTCTCGGCGAGGTCACACTCAAGAGCCCGGACACGGGCGTCCGGGTGAAGTCGCCTCGTGTCCGCCTTGGCCACGGGATAGTTCCGGGGGGCTGAGCCGTGGTCCTCTCGCCAGACGCGCTCGTCGCCGAGAACGCCCGCCTCCGCCGCGCCGTCGAGGAGCTCTCCGTCCTCAACGCTGCCGCGACGGCGATGGCGCAGGCGACCGACCTCGCCGGCGCGCTCGAGGCGCTCGTCCACCGCGCGGCGCAGGCGACGCACGCCGAGCAGGGCGCGATCGCGCTCGTCGACGAGACGGCCCCGACGTCCGCCGTGACGCTCGTCCGCTCGGCGTCGTCGTCGGGCGAGCACGACGCGATCCGCGCCGGCGTCTCGCTCGTCGGCTGGATCCAGCGCGAGCGCCGCCCGCTCGTCGTCGCCGACGTCGCGACGGACCCGCGCTTCCGCGGCGCGACGTGGCCGGTCGCCGTCCGGAGCGTCGTCGCGGCCCCGCTGCTCGTGCGCGGGCGGCTCGTCGGCGTGCTCGCGCTGTACAACCGCCGTGACGGCGGAGCCTTCAGCGACGAGGACGCGCACCTGCTCGGCATCCTCGGGGCGCAGTCGGCGCAGGCCGTCGAGCGGATGCGGCTGGCCGAGGAGCGCGAGCGCGTCGTCGAGCTCTTCGGCCAGCACACCAACCCGGCCGTCGTCAAGGTGCTGCTCGCCGCCGCGGGCGACGTCGAGGTGCGCCGGCAGGACGTCTGCGTCATGTTTCTGGACCTGCGCGGCTTCACGCTGCGCTCGGAGGCGTGGGAGCCCGAGGCCGTCGTGGACTACCTCAACGCCTTCTTCGACCTCGCCGTGGCCGTCGTCCACCGCCACGGCGGGCTCGTGCACCAGCTGCTCGGCGACGGCTTCATGGCCCTCTTCGGCGTCCCCGAGGCCGACCCCGACGCGCCGCGCCGCGCCGTCCGCGCCGCGCGCGAGATCCTGGAGACCGTCGGCGCGGCCTGCACGTCGGGCGCGCTCGCCGAGACGCGGATCGGCATCGGGATCCACGCCGGCGACGCCGTCACCGGCCCGGTCGGCTCGAGCGTGCACCGCGAGTATAAGGTCACCGGCGACGTCGTCAACGTAGCCGCGCGCATCGAGAAGCTGTGCAAGGCGTCGGGCGCATGCCTGCTCGTCTCGGACGCCGTCTGGGCGCGCCTCGGCGACGAGGCCGCGGGCGAGCCGCTCGGCCCGCTCCCGCTCGACGGCCGACGGGCACCGGTCGAGGTGTATAAGCTGGCCTGAGAAACTGTTTGGCGAACGATCCTCCCATCTGTCATCCTGAGCGAAGAGAGCCGCAGGCGAACGCAGTCGAAGGATCTTTGCCGCGCACGAGGCCCAAGCCGCGCGCTGCCCCTCAGCCATCTGCTCGGCAGAGATGGGCTGCGCCTTCGCTTCGCGGTCTTCGACAGGCTCAGGATGACGGATTAACGGCGTCGCTGCTTCGCCAAACAGTCTCTGAGTCGTCCGCGCACGGAACCGCGCCGAACACGGGATCTATACTGCGGTATGATGCGCCTCGCCTCGGTTCTGTTTGCTCTCTGTCTGCTGTCGGCTATGCCGGCGCACGCCAGAGACGCACGCCCTGCACCATGCTGCCCGGTCACGGTTTCCTGCGCCTGCTGCGATGCCGCTCCGGCGGTGCCCGCGCGCGGGCTGGCCGCCACGCCGACGGCTGTCGCGACGGAGCCGGCAGGTACTGCGCGCGTCCCGCAGCCAACGGTCGGCATCGCCGGAGGATGGGTAACGACCGAGCGCATCGCACCGCGCCGGGCAGCGGCGCGACCCCTATCGGGCCCCCGTGGACCGCCGGCCGTCTGAGCACCGCGCGCCTCGGCGCGCCCGATCCGTTTTTCTTCCTCAGACGATTCCTACACGATGAACACGCTTGCAAAGCGCGCCCTTCTGGCGCTCGCGCTCCTCTCGGCTCCGGCTGCCTACGCCGTCACCGCGGCGCTCCCC
>JAYWIE010000012.1:0-5513 GCA_043789155.1 Rubricoccaceae bacterium
GGCGGGCGAGCGGCGGGGCGAGCGCGCAGGCGTCACCGCCACCGGGCGCGCCCGTGCGGTCGGCCCGCAGCCCGAAGCGGCTCGCGCCGACGCCGAGCATCCGCTCGAGGGCCGTCGAGAGGCCGGGTGCGGGTCCGGCTGTCCCGCCGGCCAAGCGGGCGGCGAGGGCGTCCTTTTCAGAGGAGGTCACAGGTGGCAGGTGGCAAGTGGCAGGTGTTCAGAGACGTCCCGACGGACGGCGACGCACGTCTGCAACTTACCTGTCACGTGACACCTGCTCACCTGTCACCCCTCGCCCTCCGCGCCGTCGTCGAGGCTGTAGCGCTTGCGCTTCTCCCAGAGCGTCTTCTTCGAGATGCCGAGCATCTTGGCGACGTCGGCGTAGGACGTGCCCTTGTTCTGCGTGAGCGTGTGGCGGATGTACTCGCGCTCGAGCTCCTCGAGCGTGCCGCCGGAGCGGGCGCGGAACGTGTCGGCGTCCGAGGCCTGCCCGTCGAAGGCGTCGGCGTTCATCAGCACGAGGTCGGCCGCGTCGAGGCGCGGCGCGCGGGCGAAGATGAGCGCGCGCTCCATCACGTTGCGCAGCTCGCGGACGTTGCCCGGCCACGCGTGCGCGACCAGAAGGGCCTCGGCGGCCGGCGTGAAGCCCTCGAAGGGCTTGCCGAACTCGCGCGCGTAGCCCTCGCCGACGGTCTGCGCGATCGCGAGCACGTCGCGGCCCATGCGCCTGAGCGGCGGCAGCTCGACCGAGACGACGTTGATGCGGTACAGCAGGTCCTTGCGGAAGGCCTTCTCGGCGACGCGCTCCTGGAGGTTTGCGTTGGTCGCGCAGACGATGCGCGTCGTGACCTTGATGTCGTCCGTGCCGCCGAGCCGGCGGAACTGGCGCGACTCGAGGAACGAGAGCAGCTTGGACTGGAGCGCGAGGCTCATCGAGTCGATCTCGTCGAGGAAGAGCGTCCCGCCGTCGGAGACCTCGAGCAGGCCGGGCTTGGCCGCGCGGGCGTCCGTGAACGCGCCCTTCTCGTAGCCGAACATCTCGGACTCCAGCAGGTTGTCCGGCAGCGCCGCGCAGTTGATCTCCATGAAGCGCCCCGCGGCCCAGCGGCTGGCGTAGTGCAGGCTCTGCGCGACGAGGTTCTTGCCGGTGCCGGTCTCGCCGCGCACGAGCACGATCGTGTTGGGGATGTCGGCGAGCGTCTCGATGGTGTCGCGGACGCGCTGGACCTCGGCCGAGTCGCCGAGAATCCGGCTCGGCGAGTTCTTGGCCTTGCGCTCCTTCTTGATCTCCTGAAGCTCCTGCTTGTCCGCGTAGAGGTCGAGCGCCTTCGAGAGCAGCGCCCGCATCTCCTCGAGGTTGACGGGCTTCTGGAGGTAGTGGAACGCGCCGATGCGCATCGCCTCGACGGCCGTCTGCACGGACGAGTGGGCCGTCATCACGATCACCGGGGCCGTGATGCTGCGCCCGCGGAGGGTCTCGATAAGCTGCATGCCCGAGATGTTGGGCATCATCAGGTCCGTCAGGACGAGGTCCGGCACGGTCCCGTCGTCGATGGTCTGGAGCAGCGCCTCGGCGGTCGTGAAGCCTCGGGTCGCGTAGCCGTCGCGGGCGAGGACGGTCGCGAACAGCTCGCCGATCTTGGGGTCGTCGTCGACGACGAACACGGTCTTCTTGCTCAACTCGCCGGGGGTCGGGGGTCTCGGATGGTACGAAAGGAAACGCTTACATGGGAGGCCCGGCTGCGCCGGGCGGGATGGGGGATGGGGGGATGCGGGATTGGCAGATCTCCCGTCGCACCGTCTGCCCATCCCCCATCCCGCTCCCTACCGCGCCGCGCTCCCGCCGGAGCCGCTCACGCGCCAGACGGTGTTGCCGACGTCGTCGGCGACGAGCAGGCCGCCGCGCGCGTCCATGGCGACGCCGGCGGGGCGGCCACGGGCGTCGTCGCCGTCGAGGAAGCCCGTGAGGACGTCGACGGGCGGGCCGGCGGGGCGGCCGCCGGCGAAGGGCACGAAGACCACCTTGTAGCCGCTGCGGGGGCGGCGATTCCACGACCCGTGCTGCCCGACGACCATGCCCTCGCCGAGCCCGGCCCCAGCCGCTGTGCCAGCCGCTGTGCCGGCGCTCCACGCGAGCCCGAGCGACGCCGTGTGCGCGCCGAGCGCGTAGTCCGGCACGACGGCCGACGCGACGAGGTCGGGCCGCGAGCCCGGCGCGCGCGTGTCGACGTTGGCCCCGTAGTAGCTGTACGGCCAGCCGTAGAACGCGCCGTCGCGCACGGACGTCATGTAGTCCGGCACGAGGTCGCCGCCGAGCGCGTCGCGCTCGTTGACGGCGGTCCAGAGCGCGCCCGTCGCCGGCACGAAGGCCAGCCCGACCGGGTTGCGCAGGCCCGAGGCGTACACGCGGGCCGCGCCCGTCGCCGTGTCGATCTCCCAGACGGCCGCGCGGCCTTCCTCGGCCGGCATCCCGTTGTCGCCGACGTTGCTGTTGGAGCCGACGCCGACGTAGAGGTGCCGGCCGTCGGGGCTCGCGATGAGGCTCTTGGTCCAGTGGTGGTTGATGGTGCCCGCGGGCAGGGTCGCGACGAGCGTCGGCGCGGCCGTGATGGCCGCCTGCCCGGTGACGTAGGGCACGCGCACGACGGCGTCGGTGTTGGCGACGTAGAGCGTCTGCCCGACGAGCGCCATCCCGAACGGCGAGTTGAGGCCCTGCATGAACACGGACCGCGTCTCGGCGACGCCGTCGCCGTCGGCGTCGCGGAGCAGCGTGATCCGGTTGGCGCTCGGGGTCCCCGCGCCGGCGCGGCGCATGAAGAACTTCATGAAGAAGCCCGCGATGCCCTTGTTGTCGTCGGGCTTGGGCGGCGCGTTGGTCTCGGCGACGAGGACGTCGCCGTTGGGCAGCACGGCGAGCCAGCGCGGGTGGTCGAGGCCGCTCGCGAACGGCGTCACGGCCATGCCGGCCGCGGGCATCGGCATCTGCCCCGGCTGCCAGCCGACGGCCGTCGCGACGTGGACGGTCGGAATGAACTCGGGATTCTGTGCGGGCAGGTCGGGGTTCGAGCCCTGCCCGGCAGCGACGGGCAGGCGGGAGTTCGAGCCGCAGGCGGTGAGCGCGAGCGCGAACGCGGCGGTGCCGAGGCACCGGAAGACGACAGACATGGAGAGGCTGGAAGAAGAGGGTCAGCGAACGCGGCCCTCTCCGCACGGGTCCCCCGCTGCAGGGCTGCGCCGCGCGCGCTCACCGACCTCTCACACGCGGCCCGCCGACCGCCCGCAGGCCGAGCGTGCGGCGGCGCATCCCGGCGAAGGACGGCGGCGGGCCATATGGCGAGCGTGGACGCCAGCGGGACGGTGCGCCGGCCGTCAGCGGGTGCGGACGTACGCCGACGTCCCGAGGTCGCGGTCGATGGCGTCCTCGAACGCCAGCAGCTCGGCCTTGCCCCGGAATCCCTGGCACCCGCGGTAATGCACGACGTGCGACCGCCCGGACGCGGCCTGAACGGTCGTCATCGCCGTCGGGTTGTCGGTGGCCTCCTGCGGGCAGACGCCGGGCCCGCTGAGGCTCTCGGGGTAGCGGGCGTGGCCGATCCGGACGGCCTCCGCGACGAGCCCCGCGACGACGGACGGCGCGACGCGCCACTCGGCCCGCCCCGTGCGGGCGACGAACTGCCGGCCGTCGAACACGACGCGGCCGTCCGCGTAGGCCGCGACGGTGTAGTCCGGGCACGTCCCGAAGCAGACGGTCCGCTCGAGCATGACGGCGGGGCCCTCGGCGGGCGTCGCGGCAGACGCGGGCGCGGCGACGGGCCGGACACAGCCGGAGGCGAGCGGCAGGGCGAGGGCGAGCAGGAGAACGCGCATCGGGGCCAGGAGCAGGTGGACGCCCTCGACCCCCGCGCCCTCTCCGCCGTTCCCACCGCACGGCCGGGCAGGCTGTGAGGCCGATACGCGCTCACGTACCCGTCCACGAGGTCCGGGCACAGAGCCGGCAGACGGGCACCCTCAGGCTAGCGGGTGGCCGGCGGGCCGTCGCGCGTGATGACCTCGGTGATGCGCGCGACGGGCATGCCCATCATCCGCACCGTCGCGACGTTGTCCGCGACCTGCCCGCCCGGCCGCAGCGTGATCGTCTGCTCCATCGTCGTCGTCCGGCTCATGCGGTACCGAATGCTGAAGCGGTTGCCCTCGGCGCGGACGTCGACGGGCCCGCGCGCGTCGGGTGTGAGCGTGGCGGCGTAGCGGCCACCGCCGAGCGCGGTCATGGTCCACGTCCGGTCCTCTGCACGGCCGCCGGGGTACGTGATGTGCTGGTCGAGGCGGAACGAGCCGTCCGGCTGCGCCGCACCGCGGCTCTCGACGCGGAGCCGCTGCGTGCCCTTCGTGCGGATCGACACGTCGGGATCGCCGTGGGACGGCCCGGCGAAGAAGACCTCGGGCCGAAAGGCGGGCTCGGACGCCTGCACCGGGATCGGAGCGGAGGCGGGCAGGCAGCCTGCGAGCAGAACGACGGCGAACAGAAGGGAGACGCGCATGGTCGGGGCGGATAGACCGCCCCTACCGCGGCGCGGCAGGTTTCGATCCGCCGCCCCGACGGGCCGGGTCAGGCGACGCCGCCAGTGCCGGCGACGGTCTCGAGCAGCGTCAGCACCTCGCCGAGCGTCTCCGCGCCGCGGTCGCGGGCGTACCACTTGCGGACGTGCAGGTACTTCTCGTCGTGGTCCTCGATGAGCTTGCCCTCGGTCATCACCCAGCGCTGGAGGTCGGCCGGGCGCGGGCCCCACCAGCCGCGCTCGACGCCGGCCCCGTCGAGCAGGAGCACGGCCGGGATGCCGCGCGCGCCGTTGGTGAGGTGCTCGTCCATGAGGTCGAGGTTCTGGTCGCGGTCCAGCAGGCGCAGCTCGAAGGCCGGCACGGACGCGGCGAGGCGCGCCAGCACGGGGACCGAGTTCGAGGCGTCGCCGCACCAGTCCTCGGAGAGCACGAGCAGCCGCCACTCGCCGGGGAGGTCTGCGGCGCGGGCGAGGACGCCCGCCGGGACGGCGAAGCGCTCGTAGATGCCCTGCCACAGGTCGACGTGCTTCGCGGCGACGCCGAGGAAGGCGTCGTACGAGACGGCGCGGTCCCAGTCGGACTGTCGGGAGACGGGTTCGAGGGCGAGGTGGGACGTCTCGGAAAGCATGCCGTGGCGGGAAGGTTGTTCGGACGAACGTTCGTCCGGGCGCAGGGATTCCGGCCTACTGCGGACCGGCGGCGAGGTGCTCGGCGAGGTAGCGCGTGAGCAGCGAGTAGACGTGCAGCGTCGTGCCCGCGCCCTCGTAGATGCCGTGGCTGCGGTTCGGGTAGGCCATCATCGTGAACGGCTTGTTGAGCTCGACGAGGCGGTTGACGAGCCGCTCCGTGCCCTGGTAGTGCACGTTGTCGTCGCCCGTGCCGAGGACGACCAGCAGGTCGCCGCGGAGGCCCTCGGCGAACGAGATCGGCGAGCCGAGCCGGTAGTTCTCGGGGTC
>JAYWIE010000013.1:0-5497 GCA_043789155.1 Rubricoccaceae bacterium
CCCGCCGGGCGTCGCCTCGACCGTGACCTCGGTCGGCCCGCCGCCCATCACGGCCACGCGCGCCGCGAGGGCGTCCACGCGCTCCCGCAGCGCGGAGACCGCGGACGGCCCGGGGACGTGCCCGGCGACCGCCTCCTCGGCCGCGGCCCGGAGCGCGTCGGCCGCCGCGAGCGCGCCGGACGTCGCCGCGGCCTCGGTGCCGAGCGCCTGCTGAAGCGCCTCCCGGGCGGCGTCGCTGCCCGTCGCCTGCACGTGGCGGCCGCGCGCGAGCAGCGCGTCGAACCGGCCGCGGCCGGTCGCGAGCGAGTGCGCGAGCGCCCCGACGCCGGCGAGCCACACGTCGGACGCCGGGCGCGGCAGGTCTCCTTTGCGGAGCGCTTTCGGGAGGCGGCGGGGCGGTTTCGTCGAGCGGGCCATCGGAGCGCGGGCAGGCGGTACCGGACGATACGCCCCGGAGCGGGCCCGCGGTGCGGTTGCGGCGCGGGTTCCGGAAACGTGACGCCGGCCGCCGGGTATGACCCGCTCCTTTCTCTCCCGCCCGTCCCCACGATGGCCACGTCCAACCCCGCCACACGCTCCATGCTCGAGGTCGCCCTCGGCTTCCTCGGCGCGATCCTCATCGTCCCGCTCCTGTTCGGCGTCGTCAAGGTGACGGTCCGCACGGCGCTCGCGCTCGTGACGGGCGTGTTCCGCTTCCGCACGACGCGCCGGCTCGCGTTCGACCTCGCCGCCGCCGGGGCGTCGTCGCTGCTGCTCAAGCCCGGCGTGCTGGACTCGATCTTCGGCCGCCGCGACAACCAGCTGCCCGGCCGCTAGCCCGTGCCCGACGCCCTCGACGTCCGCGCCTTCCGCTCGCGCCGGCCCGGCGGCCTGCTCGCCGCCTTCGCGCGCGACCTGCTGACGGGCGTCGGCGGGCTCGACGCGGTCGGCGGCGACGCCGTCTGGGCGCGCGCGCCGGTCGGGCCGGGCGTCGTGCTGCTGCGCCACCCGGACCTCGTCCGGGCCGTGCTCGTCGAGAACAACGCGGACGTGACCAAGGCGCGCGGCCTCCGCCTCGCGCGGCACATCCTCGGCGAGGGCCTGCTCACGAGCGAGCTGCCGGTCCACACGCGGCAGCGCCGGCTCGTGCTGCCCGCGTTCCACCACCGCAAGCTGCGCGGCTACGCCCGGACGATGGTCGAGCAGAGCGCAGAGGAGGCGCGGCGGTGGACGCCCGGTGGCACCCTCGACGTCGGGGCGGCCATGAACCGGCTCGCGCTCGCCATCGCCGGTCGCACGCTCGTCTCGGCGGACGTGCTCGAGCACGCCGGGCCGGTCTCGACTGCCCTCTCGGACACGCTGCGCGGCTTCGACCGCTCGCAGTTCCCCTTCGCCGACAAGCTCGCCTGGCTCCCGCGCCCGACGACCGTCCGGACGTTCCGCGCCCGCGCCGTCCTCGACCGGCTCGTCTACGGCCTCATCGCCGAGCGCCGCGCCGCCGGCACCGAGGGCCACGAGGACCTGCTCTCGATGCTCATCGACGCCCGCGACGCCGACACGGGCGAGGCCATGACCGACCGCGAGGTCCGCGACGAGGCCCTGACGCTGCTGCTCGCGGGCCACGAGACGACGGCCGTCGCGCTCGCGTGGACGTTCGCCCTTCTCGCGCAGACCCCCGACGCCGAGGCGCGCCTCCACGCCGAGGTCGACGCGCTCCCGGACGACCCGGCCTTCGACAGCCTCCCCGCGCTGCCGATCGCGCGGCAGATCGTCGCCGAGGCGATGCGGCTGCGGCCGCCCGCGTGGGCCGTCGGCCGGCAGGCGGCCCGCGACACGTGCCTCGCCGGCCTGGACGTCCCGCGCGGCACGACCATCCTGTTCGCGCCGCTCTTCCTCCACCGCGACCCGCGCTTCTGGCCACGTCCGCGCGTCTTCGACGCCGACCGGTTCGCGCCCGAGGCGACGGCCGAGCGGCACAAATTCGCCTACGTCCCCTTCAGCGCCGGCCGCCGCGGCTGCATCGGCGAGCAGTTCGCGTGGACCGAGGCCGTGCTCGTGCTCGCGACGCTCGCGCGGCGGTGGCGGCTGCGCCTCGCCGGCCCGATGCCGGACATGCACGGCTCGGTGACGCTCCGGCCGAAGACACCGCTCGTGATGACGGCGGAGGTGCGAAACGTGTGAGTGCGCGCACGCTGGCGTCAGCCAGCGCGGCATGACACAGGGGTGTCACACCCGCGGGGCGACGTTCCGGCATCCCCCCACGCCGCCGCCCCGATGCCCGCCATCCCGCTCGCCGAGACGCTCCCCTACGCCGCCGACTTCGTGATCGAGGTGCTCGCCGCCGCCTCGGCCGCGCCGCAGGGGCAGCTTACGTGGGTCGAGATCAACCGCCTCGCCGCGCGCTGGCTGCGCCCGACGCTGGGCGACTCGTCGCGCCTCGGCCACGCCGTCGTGGTCGAGATGGCCGGCCACGGCCTGCTCGAGGCCGAGTTCACGACCGCCGCCGACGGCGCGTTCATGGTCGGCCGGGTCGTCCACCCGCGCATCTACGGCCTCCACGCCGCACAGCGCCTCGCCGCCTGAGCGTCTGCGCAGGGTGAGGAAGAGGCAGCACAGCCTCCAACCAAGATTCTCTCTCCCCAGAGGGGAGAGATGTCCGGCAGGACAGAGAGGGGTGCCGGACGCCACACCTGGCTCCTAACCTCCACATCTCCCATGTTCGACGCCCTCCCGACCGTCGTCTACGCCGTCCCGGACCTCGACCTCGCGCGGGCGTGGTACGCCGGCATCGTCGGCGAGCCCTACTTCTCCGAGCCGTACTACGTCGGCTTCCGCGTCGGGCCGTACGAGCTGGGCCTGGTGCCGGCGGAGACCGCGACCGGGCGCGGCGGCACGCTCGCCTACTGGCGCGTCGCGAGCGCGGACGACGCCTTCGAGCGCCTCGTCGCGATGGGCGCGACGCCGGACGAGGCCCCGCACAGCGTCGGCGGCGACATCCGGGTCGCGAGCGTCGTGGACCCGTTCGGCAACGCGCTCGGCGTCATCGAGTACCCTGGCTTCGCCGGCTCGACGACCGTGCCCGCGCTGAACTGACGCCCGGCCGCTCGCGGAACCGCCCGGCGAGCCGCGCCACGACGCGGTGCGCCACACTGCGCCTCGCGCCGGGCCGGGTGCCGGGACGGGTGCCGGGACGGGTGCCGGGACGGGCGGCACCGGGCCGGGCCGGGCCGAAGGCGAGCACGCCGTCGCGGAACGGCGCGGCGCGCATCGCGACGAGGTCGCGAAAGTAGTTCTGGCGGTTGCGCCACGGCCCGCTGAGGCCCTGCTGCGGCAGCCGCGCCCGCGCCCGCTCGACGTAGCCCGCCGTGAAGTCCAGGAACGGGGCCGGGCGGACGGCCGCGTCCGGCCGCGGCACGACGGACGTGTAACCGCGGCGCGCCATGAACGTGAGCAGCCGGCCGACGTAGGCGCAGCTGAGGTCCGCGCGCAGCGTCCACGACGTGTTCGTGTAGCCGAACACGGAGGCGAAGTTGGGCACGCCCGAGAGCAGCACACCGCGGTACACCATCCGCTCAGCGAGATCCACCGCCGCGCCGTCGACGCTCAGGCTCACGTCGCCCATGAGGCGGACGTCGAGGCCTGTCGCGGTCACGACGACGTCGGCCGGGAGGTCGCGGCCGGACGCGAGGCGCAGGCCGGTCTCGGTGAACGTCTCGACGTGGTCTGTCACGACCGAGACCGCCCCGCCGCGGATGGCGTCGAAGAGGTCGGCGTCGGGGACGACGCAGATGCGCTGGTCCCACGGGTCGTAGCGCGGCGTGAAGTCGGTCGCGACGTCGGCCGCAGGCCCGAGCGCGGCCTGCACCTGCCGCACGAGCAGGCGCTTGACGCGGGCGGGGAAGCGGCGCGAGACGGCATAGAAGGCGAGCCGGCCGACGACGTTCTTGCCGCGTGTGAGGCGGTGCGCGGTGCGCGCCGGGAGGTGCCGGTGGAGCCAGCCCGCGACCGGGTCGGCCGCGGGCTGCGAGACGATGTAGGTCGGCGAGCGCTGGAGCAGCGTCACGTGCGCGGCCGTCCGCGCGAGGACCGGCGCGAGCGTGACGGCCGTCGCCCCGCTGCCGACGATCACGACGCGCCGGCCGGCCCAGTCGAGATCCGCGGGCCAGGCCTGCGGGTGGACGACCGGCCCGGCGAAGCGCTCGACGCCGGGGAAGGTCGGCGTGTGGCCCTGCGCGTAGTCGTAGTAGCCGCTGCACATGAGCAGGAAGCGGCACGTGAGGCGCGCGGGCTGGCCGCGGTCGAGCACGTCGAGCGTCCACCGGGCGTCTTCGGAGGACCACGCGGCGCGCTCGACGCGGTGGCCGAAGCGGATGTGGCGGTCGATGCCGTGGCGCGCGGCCGTCGTGCGGATGTAGTCGAGGATCTCGGGGCCGCTGGCGATGGCGCGGTCGCCCGTCCACGGCTCGAAGGCGTAGCCGTAGGTCGGCATGTCCGAGTCCGAGCGGAGGCCGGGGTAGCGGAAGAGGTCCCACGTGCCGCCGATGGCGTCGCGCGACTCGAGGATGGCGTAGCGCTGGCCGGCTGCCTGGAGGTGGTAGCCGGCAGCGATGCCGGAGAGCCCCGCGCCGACGACGACGACGTCGAGATCGGGCAGGTCGGAGGGCGTCATGGGGATATGCAGACGAGAGTCTCCCATGAACGCTGTGCGCCCGGAAAGTCTCGGTCGGCCCCGCGGTTCTCACCGTCCGCTCACCCGTTCTGTACACCCGGAAACTGTTCGTCGGATCACAAACGCCCCCTGTACCGTCATCCTGAGCGTGTCGAAGGATCTGTGCCGCGCACCAGGCCCGGGCCGCGCGCTGCCCCTCCGCCGCCTGCTCGGCAGAGATCCTTCGACTGCGCTCAGGATGACGACCTGGCAAGACCTCCGCCAAGCAGGTCCCAAACGTGAACGTCAGAACGGGATGGCACCCTGGATGCGGTAGTAGAGGTCGAGGTCGTCGCGGCGGACCGTGCCGTCGAAGACGCTGCCCACCTGCGACGCGGGCACGCCGACGCCGACGGCGTGCAGGATCTCGAAGCCGCCGACCGACACGACGTTCTTGAGCTCCGCCCCGACGCCCAACCGGCGCACGCCGCCCGCGACGTCCGTGCCCGTGAACACGAGCCCGCCGTCGGCGAAGAGGGCCGGTGCGACGGCCCCGAAGCGGACGAGCCCGAGGACCGTCGTCTGGAGGTCCGCGACGACCGGCGCGCGCAGCTCGACCGACCCGAACAGCGAGCGCGTGCCGACGGCGTAGCGGCGGTAGCCGCGCACGCGCTCGGCGTCGTCCAGCGTCACGGCCCCGACGAACGGCAGCTGGACGTCGACGTCGTCGAAGCGCGACAGGCCGACGTAGTCCTGCGCGAGCTGCTCGCCGAAGACGGCCGTCGCGCGGCCGCGCGCGAACAGGCGGACGCCGCCGAGCAGGTTCGGGCTCGTCGCGTAGGCCAGCAGGTCCGGCCGCGCGAACCAGCG
>JAYWIE010000014.1:0-5496 GCA_043789155.1 Rubricoccaceae bacterium
TCGGGTTGGGTGGCGTGCGGGCCGCGCGCGGCTGGCTGGACGTCCGCTGGGCGAGTGGGGCGCGGGCGAACGTCCCGCTGCGGCTGGCGTCCGAGGGCGCGGTCGCGCGGTTCGCGCTGCGCGAGGCCGGCACCTACACCGTCCGCCTCGTCTCGGCCACGGGCGTCGCCAACGCAGACCCGACCGTCTTCTCGCTCGGCGTCACGACGGACACGCCGCCCTCGATCACGCTCACGGGCGGCGGCGAGGGTGAGCTGACGGGCCCCGTCCGGCCGGTCCGCTTCCGCGTCTCGGACGACGCCGGCTTCGCGGGCGCGTCGCTCGTGTGGCGCGTCGCCGGCACGCCGGGACGGCGCGCGGGCGCGGTCCGGCGCGTGACCCTGCCGGTCCGGGCGCGGCCGACCGAGCAGACGCTGGACGCGCTGTGGCGGATCGCCGGCGTGCGCGCGGGCGAGACGGTCGAGTTCTACGGCGAGGTCCGCGAGCTCGGCCCCGGCCGCCGCGCGCGGACGCCGCTCGTGCGCCTGCGGATGCCGAGCTCCGAGCAGCGCGCCGCGGCCTTCGAGCAGCGCCGCGAGAGCGCGGCCGAGTCCCTGGACCGGCTCGGCGGCCGCGCCCGGCGGCAGTCCGACCGCGCGACGCGCCTGCGGCAGGAGCTCCGCGCCCGCCCGACGCCCGACGCGCAGACGCGCCGCGACGTCGAGCAGCTCAGCCAGGAGAACGCGGCGATGCAGGCCGAGGCGCAGCGCCTGCGCGAGCAGATGCGCCAGACGGCCGAGCAGCTCCGCGGCTCCGAGACGGTCACGCCGGAGACGCAGCGCCGCTTCGAGCAGATGGACCGCGTGATACAGGACCTCGCCTCGCCCGAGCTGCAGGAGGCGCTTCAGCGCTTGCAGGAGGCGATCCGGCAGCTCGACTTGCAGCAGATGTTGCAGCAGGCGGACACTGCCGAACAGGCGCAGCAGACGTTCCAGGAGCGGCTCGAACGCGCGCAGGCTCTGCTCGACCGGCTCGAGGCGGCGGTCCAGATGGAGGACGCCGCGCGGCAGGCGGATGACCTCGCGCAGCGCGAGGAGGACCTCGCGCGGCAGGCCGAGCAGATGCAGCGCCCACCCGGCGAGCAGACGCCGCCCGGCGAGCAGGCCGGCGAGACGCCGCGCCCGCAGACACCGCGCGCGCAGACGCCGCGCGCCGAGCAGGCGCAGCGCGAGCAGATGACGCGCGAGCAGCGCGACGCGGCCGAGGACGCCGCCGCGCTCGACGAGGCCCTGCGCGAGCTCCAGCAGCAGCTCGAGAACGTCCCCCGCGCGCCGACGCAGGCCGTCGAGCAGATGCGCCGCGAGACGACGCCGCAGGGCGGCCTCCCGCAGCAGATGCAGCAGAACGCGCAGCAGATGCAGCAGAACCAGATGCAGCCCGCGCAGGAGGGCCAGCAGGAGATGGCGCGACGCCTGCGGCGGATCGCGCAGCAGATGCGCGAGCAGAGCCAGGGCATGCAGGGCCAGCAGGCGCGCGTCGACCGCGCCGCGCTCCGCCGCGCGCTCGAGGACACCATCACGCTCTCGCAGCGCCAGGAGGCCCTCGCCGACGCCGCCGCGGGCACGCCCGAGGGCAACCCCGCCGCGGGCCCGCTCGCGCGCCGCCAGCGCGACCTCCGCGACGGCCTGCGGACGGTCGCGGACACGCTCCGCCGCGTCGCCCGGACGTCCCCGCCGCTGACGGCGGCCGTGCAGACGCGCGCCCAGAATGCGGCCCGCGAGATGGACGCCGCCCTGGCTCGCCTCGCCGACCGCGACGCCGCCGAGGGCTCGAGCCGCGGCCGGACGGCCATGTCGCACCTCAACGAGCTCGCGCTCCTGCTCGCGCAGGTCATGGACGACCAGCAGCAGCAGCAGCAGGGCGGCGGCGCGGGCAGCGGCTCGCCGTCGCAGCAGCTCCAGCAGTCGGGTCAGCAGCAGCAGCAGCTCAACGGCCAGATCCAGGAGATGCTCGGCCGGACGGCCGGGCAGCGGCTCACGCCGGGCGAGGGCCAGCGCCTGCGCGGGCTCGCCGAGCAGCAGGAGGCCATCCGCCGCAGCCTCCAGAACGCGATCCGCCAGGGCGGCGGAGCCCTCGGCCCGGCCGGCCAGAGCGCACTCCAGCGCCTCCAGGAGGAGATGGGCCGCGCCGCGGCCGAGCTCCGCCGCGGCCGCCTCGACGCCGGCACGCGCGCGCGCCAGCAGCTCATCACCGAGCGGATGCTCCAGGCCGAGCAGGCCGTCACTGAGCGCGGCCAGGAGGAGCGCCGCGAGGGCGAGACGGCGCGCCCGGCGCGCCCGGCCCCCGCCCCGCCGCCGCTCCCGCTCCCCGAGCGCCCCGCCGACCGCGCCCGCACGGACCTGCTGCGCCTCGACGCCTCGGGCTACGCGCCCGAGATGGAGGCCCTCGTCCGCCGCTACCTCCAGCGCCTCGCCGGGCGGTAGGGCGGTACAACCACGCGCGACGGGCGAGACTGGACGCAGGTGACGCCGGCCACCTGCGGCGCGCTGACGGCTCTCCGAGGTCGGCACGCCGCGGCCTCGGCGCTACTCCCCTATCCGATGATCCGGTCGTATTCGCCGTGTGGACCGATCCAGAACCAGAACACGTCGTCCTCTTGCTCCACGGCCAGCGCCCGGAAGTCTCGACCCACCCGCGCTGACCACAGCGGCGGCGATGTGCCGGAGAGCCTCTTGAACCGCAACGGCGGATGCCGAGGGTCCTGTTCGAGGAGCCGGTAGTTCTTCCGGGCCACGGCCTGAACCGATTCGTCGAGCGCGTCGAACCGACGCCAGAAGCCGGCCGTCGCCCGGTGCGTCACGGGAGCGGACGGACTCGCCCGGCTACAATGTCAGTCTGGGCCTCGCGGACGAGGCTGTCGAGTCGACCAGCCCGGGCGTCAGCCTCGATCTGGCGGTCCCATGCGTCGGCCCGGTATCCGTCGAACCACTCCCCGAGGGCGGCGAGCTGGTCGGGCGGGAGCTTCGCGATGGCGAGTTCGAGTTCCTGAACGCTCACGGCAGGCGAGGAGTGTGAGAGCGGCGCTAGAACGGCCTGCATCAACGCTCGGTTCGTGGGCTGCAGAACAGTTTGCAGCTCAACCGCCGCACAGCGAGCAAGACGATGGAGGCCGAGCGCAGAGTACGCGGAGCAGCCCGCAATGCGCCGACCCTTTCCGTGCGGTCGAATCCACCCGCGAGTTCTACCGCACCGTCGTTTGGGGCACCTGCCGCATTTCCAGCCACGGCTCGCCCGTAGTCGAGACGCCACTCTCGACAACTTCGAACCGGGCGTGCTCCCGATCCAGGCACGGCGGCTCCACTCCCGCGAAGTCCCCACGGTTGCGGCTGTGGTCAAAGGCCGAAACGACGCGGTTGTGGCTCACGAACACCAGATACGTCCGGTCGTCCTGATGCTCGACCTCACTCCAGGCGTACTCCTAGTCGAAGCCGAGCACCTGCTCTGCCAACGGCTCGGTCGTGTACGGAGCGAACGCACAGAACCGGTCCCACTCGAACGGGGCGGCTTCGGCCATAACGAGGGCTGAGCCGTTGCCGCGTTCGACGGCAGCTGCAATCCTATCGGCGACCCTCTGATCACCGGGTGGCTGGCGAAGGCCGCACGCCGACAGAGCGGCAAGGACACCGAGAAGGAAGGCGGCTCTCAAACCTCAGCGTAGGTGCGGTAGAACAGGTAGCGGCTCACCGGCGCGGAGCGTCCGGTGCAGACGCAGGTTAGCCCGCCCGGCGCGCGGAACGCCCAACGGAGACGACCTCGGAGCACAGCGACCGGGTCCGCTCATCCCCGGTCATGCTGACCGGCTGGCACCAACGGTACCACCCCGGTTCCGCGTCGCCGCTGAGCCGGTACGGCAACCGCTGGGAGGCCGACACGCCCGCCCCCCACTGGACCGCTACGTCCGTGCAACCGATTCCCACTGTCCCCGGACCGTAATACTGACGCACCATCTCTCCAGGACGCCATAACTCGTCCGACACAGGCGCCCACGTCACCCCGTTCCACCGATCCAGCCGGCGGTCGCAGCGCCCATACCCTGGGGAGGCGCGGTACTCCCCGTCGGGCCCACGTACAGACTGGAAGTCGAGGACGAAGGTGAGGGAATCGCCGGGAGTGTAATTGCCAGGCTCAACGAGAACCCGGAGCCCTTGGACCGTCACCGTCTCAGGACTCGCAGGGCGCCGATCTACGACAGAACTGCCGGTGCAGCCGGCCAACACGAGTAAGGCAACAATCAGACGCATGGGAGGGCGGGCTAACATCTGGCCGCTCTGCCGCCGCCCGAGTGGCGAGGTGCTCGAGCGGGGCGAAAGTAGACGCCGACGCCTGACCGAGCAACGACGCGGGCCGGGCGGTCGGCCGCAGCGGCGAGTTATGTGGCCTTGGGAATGCCCTTCTTACCATACAGCTGACTGACTTGCTGGTAGAGACGAGACAACTTGAATACGCACTCCGTGGAGGCTGTCGCCCGTCTTCAAAGGCTGCCCTGGATCAGAGTCCCGGCTTGCTCTGAACTCCTCGACTACGAGTTCACCCGTGTCCCGCCATGCTGCGGGGCGGTATGACTCTGGCAGATCGTAATCCAGAAGGTTGAGCTGCCCATAAGATGGTGGCACTACGGCCCAGTAGGGGCGAGAAGAGCCCATGCCTCCGTTGTCGACCTGATACTCGACGATGACATGGCGACCGTCAGGCGACGGTTTCTCGCTGAGAAGGACGATGTTGTCGTCTGATATTTTTGCGACACCCTCAGTCAGGAGGGCGTACGCGATGAAGGCAACAGCGCCCACAATAAGGAGCAGGAGAGTCAGCCCGATGCTTCTCATGTTTCGGATGGCTGGCACCTCGTAGGCCACATAACTACCAGTTGAGCGGCTTGCGGCCGAGACAAACGGCCGGATCCGCACGATACGCGACCGGCCGGAGTCGGGCCAACCCGCCCGCACAAAGTCACCACAGCCCGAGCGGACCAGCTGCGCCTCGACGCCTCGGGCTACGCGCCCGAGATGGAGGCGCTCGTCCGCCGCTACCTCCAGCGCCTCGCCGGGCGGTAGGGCCCGCCGGCACGGCTATGCGGCCTCGGCGGCGATCAGCACCGTCGCTGCCCGCTCCAGAAACGTCTCGACCTGCTCGCGACGGACCGTCGGGAAGTCGCCGAGGAACTCGTCGTCGTCGCCCGCCGCGAGGTAGTCGGTGAGGTTCCGGACGGGCACGCGCGACCCGGCGAAGACGGGCGTGCCGCCGAGGATGTCTGGATCGCGGACGACGACGGGGTTCATCGGATGCGTCCGTCTGTGTTTCGGGGAGAAACGCCGCGCACGTCCGACAGTTGCCCGGTCCGATACCCCCCCGGTTATGCCGCCCCCATGGGAGCAGATCCGCCCCTGACCCACCGCAGTCCCTCGACTGTCGCCAACCCGAGCGTCACGCCGAGTGCACCCGTAAGCGCGAGCGCGACAG
>JAYWIE010000015.1:0-5489 GCA_043789155.1 Rubricoccaceae bacterium
TACGACGCCGCGGCGATGCGGCGCGTCGCGTTCGCGCTCGGCGCGGACTCGCTCACGCTCCAGTTCGCGCCGTACGAGGTCGCGGCCTACGTGTTCGGCGCGCCGACGGTGCCGGTCGCGTACCGCGACCTCGACGCCTTCCTGCGCCCGGACGGCCCCGTCGCCCGCATTCGCTGACGTCGGCCCGTCACCGCACGAACACGCGCCAGCCCCATGCCGCGACGTCGACGGACGCCCCGGCCGAAAGGTCAGCGGTCTCGCCCGAGAAGACGTCCGTGTAGGCCCCGGCGAAGGGGCCGTCGCCGAGCGCGACCGCGCGCCTCTGCGAGTCAGCCCGCGACGCGGGCGACCTCACCCAGACCCAGACGCGCGAGCGCTGCGTGGACCGAAGGCACGAGCGGAAGCAGATCCTCGTATTTGTTCGAGACCGCTCGGATCACGACGACGCGCAGCGCCAGGCCCGACACGTCTTGCTGGTACTCGATGCCGCGGTCGAGCGTCACGAAGGCGTCGAACTCGGCATCGGCTGCTCGGAGCAGCGTCCCATTTGCGAGACCTGCCCAGCCGTGTTCAGGCACGGTGACGGCGTCGTGCTCCGGGGCGAGCCAGTGTTTCAGCTTTCGCGGGACGTTCTCGTCGAGCAGCACGCGCATCAGATGGCGAGCGCAGTGTCCTCCGGCGTGAGGTCGAGCGCGTCGTTGAGCGCGAGCGCGAGGAAGGCCTCTGCCTGCTCGCGGCCCACACTCGGAAAGTCGTCTAGGAACGCCTCGATCGTGGACCCGGTGCGGAGGTGGTGGACGAGCGAGTCCACGGGGACGCGGGTGCCGGTGAAGACGGGCGTGCCGCCGAGGATGCCGGGGTGGGCGTGGTAGACGCTGGCGCGGGTCATCTGAGCATCCGTTCTGTGTTCCGGCGGAACGCCGGGACACGCCTGCTCGATCCGGGACGCCCGCGTCACCGCGCGAACACGCGCCAGCCCCATGCCGCGACGTCGACGACGCTCCCGGCGGCTAGGTCGGCCGCTTCGTCCGAGAAGACGTCCGTGTAGGCCCCGGCGAAGGGGCCGTCGCCGAGCGCGACCGCGCGCGCCTCCGCGGACCAGTTGAACACGGCCACGACGGCGCTGCCGGCGGGCTCGCCCGCGCCGGGCTGGCCGTCGTGGCGGCGCACGAACGCGAGCGCCGGAGACGCGACCGGGATCCGGACCATCGGCGCGCCCCACGGCGCGTTCCAGAGCGCGGGCGAGGCGTGCTTGAGCGCGAACAGCCGCCGGTAGAGGTCGCCGACCGCGTCCTCGCGCCAGTCGATCGCGTCCTTCTCGAAGAACGACAGCCGGCGGTCGCAGCCTGCCTCCTGCCCCGAGTACAGCAGCGGGATCCCCTCGCCGACGACCGACAGCACGGCGGCCGCGTGCAGGCCCGCCCCGAAGTGCTCCTGCATCGTGCCCTCCCACGCGTTCTTGTCGTGGTTGGACGTGAAGGTCATGCGCATCGCCTCGCGCGGGTACGCGCTCTCGTGGCCCGAGTAGAACACGGCAAGGTCGTCCACGCTGCCCTCGCCGCGCGCGACGCGGCCCGCGGCGTCGTACCAGGACCAGGCGTAGGTCGCGTCGAAGGCGCGGGCGTGGAGGTCGCGGGCCTCCCACTCCGCGAGCATGAAGACCGGCTTGACGGCGTCGAGGATCTCGCGCGCCGTGTCCCAGAAGTCGACCGGGACGAAGCCGGCGACGTCGCAGCGGAAGCCGTCGACGTCGGCCTCGCGGAGCCAGAAGGCCATCGCGTCCGTCATCTCGCGCCGCAGGTCGGCGTGCGAGTAGTCGAGGTCCGCGACGTCCGTCCAGTCCCACCACGGCGTCGGGCGGAGGGCGCCTCTCCAGTCGCGGGCGTACCACTCGGGGTGCTCCGCGACCCACGGGTGGTCCGGCGCGGTGTGGTTGGCGACCCAGTCGAGGATGACGCGCATCCCGAGGCCGTGGGCCTGCCGGACGAAGGCGCGGAGGTCGTCCAGCGTGCCCAGCTCGGGGTTGACGGCGCGGTAGTCGCGGACGGCGTAGGGGCTCCCGAGCGTCCCCTTGCGGCCGAGCACGCCGATCGGGTGGACCGGCATGAGCCAGACGATATCGACGCCGAGATCTTTCAGGCGCGGCAGGTGCGCCCCGGCTGCGGCGAGCGTGCCCTCGGGCGTGAACGCGCGCGTGTTGAGCTCGTAGAGCGTCGCGGCGCGGCTCCACTCGGGGTGGCGGAGCGTGGCGTAGGGGCGCGGCTGGAAGCGGTCGTCCATCGGGGCGAGGGAGTGCGGGACGGTGCGGCAGGCCAGACGTTACGGCGAGCTGCTCGCGCTCGCCGTCTCCTGCGCCTTCACGTCGCAGCTCTTCTCCGACGTCGCCCTCGACGTCGCGCTCGTACTCTGACGCGCCGTGCCCCGCTGGCCTGAGATGCGGGCCGGCCCTGCATCCCGGCGCGCGAAGTGCCTGCTATCCTGTACCGCGGGCACAGCGTGCTGTGCCCCTACCCCGTTCTCACTCGGACCTCTGCGCGCCATGGAACCGACCGTCAACCGCCGCAACCTCCTCAAGGGCCTCGGGCTCGCCGGCATCGGCGGGCTCGCCGGGACGGCCGGCGTCGCCGGCATCGCGCCCGCGGCCACGGCCGCCGCGCCCCGCATCCCGGGCATGGTGGCGTGCCAGAACCCGACCTGCGTCCTGATGCCCTCGGCCACGGTCGGGCCGTACTACTTCGACGCCAACACGGTCCGCCGCGACGTCACCGAGGGGCGCGCCGGGACGCCGATGGCGCTCGTCATCGGCGTCGTCGACGTGGCGACGTGCAGGCCGATTCCGAACGCCGTCGTCGACATCTGGCACACGGACGCCGGCGGCCTCTACTCGGGCTACAACCAGCCCGGCGGCAACACGGTCGGGCAGGCCTTCATGCGCGGCATCCAGTTCACGGACGCCAACGGCGAGGCCGCCTTCGCGACCGTCTTCCCGGGGTGGTACAACGGGCGCGTGACGCACATCCACTTCAAGGTCCGCTTCCAGCAGGGCAGCCAGACGGCCGCGGTCGTGTCGCAGCTGTTCTTCCCGCAGGACGTCATCAACGCGGTCTACACGACGCAGACGCCGTACAGCGCCGCGGCCTCAACCCGACGACGAACGCCGGCGACGGCATCTACCAGGGCATGCCGACCCGCGAGCGGGCGCTGCTCGCCGTCGCCGGCGGGCCCGCGGGCTACACCGCGACCGTGATCCTCGGCGTGTCCGGCTTCGCCGTTGCGGGCGAGGACGCAGCCGCGGCCGAGGCCGCGCCTGAGCTCGCGGTCCCGTTCCCGAACCCGACGCCGAGCGTGTCCACGCTCTGGCTGACGCTGCCGCGGCCGGCGGCGAGCGGCCGCGCGGCCGTCTACGACCTGCGCGGGCGCGAGGTGGCGCTGCTGCACGAGGGCCCGCTGCTGGCCGGCCGCCACCCGGTCGAGGTCGACGCCGGCGCGTGGCCGGCCGGGACGTACGTCGTCCGCGCCGACGTCGGCTACACGGTCCTCGCGCAGCGCCTCGTCGTCGCGCGGTAGGCCGCCGTCAGGCGTGGCCGTAAGGCGTGGCCGTCAGGCGCGGGCGGCCGCGTCGAGGGCCTGCGCGAGGTCGGCCCAGAGGTCGCGGGCGTCTTCGAGCCCGACCGAGACGCGGATGAGGCCCTCGGTGATGGCCCCGGCCGCGCCCGACTGGACGCGCTGGGTGAGGCCGGCCGGGTGCTGCGCGAGCGTGTCCGTCGAGCCGAGCGAGACCGCGGGCGTGGCGAGGCGGAGCGCCTGGAGGAAGGCGTCGGCGGCGCGGAAGGCGGCCGGCCCCGAGGCCGAGCCGTCGGCCCCGAGGACCTCGAAGGCGAGCATCGCGCCGGGCCCCGACATCTGCGTGCCGACGAGCCCGCGCGGGTCGCGGCCGGGCCGGCTCGGGTGGTACACCCGGCCCACGCCGGCGTGCGCGTCGAGGCGCGCCGCGAGGTCCGTCGCCGTCGCCTGCGCCTGCCGGACGCGCAGCGGCAGCGTCGGGAGGCCGCGGTGGAGCAGGTACGCCGCGAGCGGGTGCAGGCTCGCGCCCGTCAGGATGCGGACGACGCGCAGGCGCGCCGCGAGCGCCTCCGAGCACGCCACGACGCCGGCGAGCACGTCGCCGTGGCCGCCGATGAACTTGGTGCCCGAGTGCATCACGAAGGCCGCCCCCTGCCGCGCGGGCTGCTGCACGACGGGCGAGGCGAACGTCGAGTCCACCATCACCGGCACGTCGCCGGCAGCCTTCACCACGGCCGCGATGTCGACGAGGTCGAGCGTCGGGTTGACGGGCGTCTCGACGCAGACGAGCCCGGTGTCGGGGCGGATCGCCGCGGCGACGCCGGCCTCGTCGGTCCAGGTCACCGTCGTGCCGAGCACGCCGGACGACAGCAGCCGGTCTGTCGTGCCGTAGATCGGGCGCACGCCGACGACGTGGCGCTTCGCCTCGCCCTCCGCGGGCGGCGCCGCCATCGCGAGCACGACGGCCGTGGTGGCAGCCATGCCCGAGGCGAACGCGACGCTGGCCTCGGTCGCTTCGAGCGCGGCGAGGCCGGCCTCGAAGCGGGCCACCGTCGGCGCGTGGAGGCGCGAGTACACGGCCCCGCCGTCGGCCGTCGGCGCGGCCCCGGCCATCATCGCGTCGAGGCTCGCCACGGCCGCCCCGAGCGACTCGAACGGGTAGGTCGTCGAGAGGTCGATCGGCGGCGCGTGGACGCCGAGCGCGCGGAGGTCGTCGCGGCCGGCGTGGACGGCGAGGGAGTCGAGGTGGAGCGGGTCGGGCACGGCAACAGAGGTGGTAGGCCCGAAAGCTACCCGCCGCCCCGGCCGGCCGTCCCGGCCGCACGCCCCGGCTACTGCGCCTCGGCTACTGCGCCCCGGCCGCGCGCAGCGCGCCGACGCCGCCGACGTTGACGGCCCCGGCGTGGCCCATCGCGCGCAGCCGCGCCGCCGCCTTGCCGGAGCGCATGCCGGACGCGCAGCAGACGTAGACCGGCCCGTCCGCCGGCAGCCCGAGGCGCTCGACGCGGGCCGCGAAGTCGGCCGCGAGCACGTCCGCGTTGACGGCCCCACGGAGGTGGCCCGCCGCGAACTCCTTGGGCGTGCGGACGTCGAGGACGGGCGCGGAGACGTCGCGCTCGGCGACGAACGCCCGGGGCGAGAGCGTCGGCGCGCCGGCGCCGAAGAGGCGCGAGAGGAAGGACATGGGGTCGTCGGTGTCGGGCATGGGGCGGGGCGTCGGCCGGGGCGAGACGACGGTCGGGGCGCGCGGCGCGCGCGCGGTCAGACTACGACCCCGGCGGACGGTGCCGTGCGGATATTGGCGCTCCCGCCCGCGCCCGCGCCCATGCCCGACCCGACCCCCGCCACCCCGCCGACGCTCGCCGTGCTCGGCTTCAGCGGGCACGTCATGCGCTACGCCGAGGCGCGGGCCGGGGGCGACCTCG
>JAYWIE010000016.1:0-5450 GCA_043789155.1 Rubricoccaceae bacterium
GGCGTCGGACGGGCAGGCGCTCTTCGCCGTCGGCGGGCGCGACGCCGGCAACGTCCGCGTCGCCGACGCCGAGCGCCTCGACGCGGCCGCGGCGGCGTGGACGGCCCTGGCGGCGCTGCCCGAGGGCCGCGAGGGGGCCGTCGTGGCCGTTCTCGGGGCGGACCTCTACGTCGCCGGCGGCACGACGGACTTCGGGACCGTCCTCGCGTCGGTCGTCCGGCTTCCGCGCGTCGCCGTGGGCACGGCCGACGTGCCCGCGCCGGCGTCACCGGCCGCGCTCGCCCTCGCCGGCCCCAACCCCGCGCGCGGGGACGTCCGCCTGCGCCTCACGCTCGCCCAAGCGCAGCCCGTCACCGTCGCCCTGTTCGACGTCCGCGGCCGCTGCGTGGCGACGCTCGCCGCGGGCACGTTCGGTGCGGGCGCGCGCGACATCACGTGGGACGCGCGGGCGCTGCCGGCCGGCCTCTACGCCGCCCGCCTGACGACGCCGACGGCGACGGCCACGGTCCGGATCGCGCTCGTCCGATGACCCGTCTCCGCCTGATTGGCCTCGTTGCCCTGCTCGTCGGGCTCGCACCCGTAGCCCGCGCGCAGCCCGCGGCCGACCTCATGCGGGCCGTCCGCGAAGCGACGGAGCGGCTGGACTACACGACGGCCGAGGCCCGCGCCCGCGAGGCGCTCGCGCGCTACGACGCCTTCTCGGTCGGCGAGCTCGCCGAGCTGCACACGACGCTCGGCGTGCTGCTCGCGGCCCGCGCCGAGGATGCGGAGGCGCAGGCGCAGTTCGCCGCTGCGCTCTCGCTCGACCCCGGCCGCACGCTGGACCCTGTGCTGGTCCCGCCGCGCACGGTCGAGATGTTCGAGCGCGTCCGCGCCTCGGCCACCGCCGCGCCGCCCGGTGCCGGGGCGCTGCGCTACGTCGTCGTGGTAGACCCGCGGCCCGGGGCCGCGCTGCGCTCGGCCGTGCTGCCCGGCTGGGGGCAGATCCACCGCGGCGACCGCGGGCGCGGCGTCGCCATCGCCGCGGTCGTCGGGGGGGCTGCTGCGGGCGCGCTCGGCGCGCACCTCGCCTACGGCCCGGCGAGCCGCCGCTACGACGCCGCGCGCACGCAGGCCGACATCGACCGGACGTACCGCGCCCGGAACCGCCTCTTCCTGCTCCGCAACAACCTCGCCGCCGCCGCGGCCGTCGGGTGGGCCGTGCAGCTCGGCGAGGCGCTCGTGACGGGCCGCCCGGCCGCGCCCGGCCGCTCCGAGCGCCGCGTGAGCGCTGGTCCGGAGGGGCTGGCCCTGACGCTGCGCTTCTGAGAGCGAATCCGGCCGATCCGTTTCGGTTCAGACGGCAGCGCTGGGCCGCGGCGCGCTCGGCGAGCACGCTCTACCTCGCTCGCGCACGTCAGGGGTAGGGACGCCTCGCCGAGGCGTCCGCGCGCTGACCTGTCATCGTGTCGCCGGAGAGGACCCGGCACGTCCGGCACCGCGCCTCTGGCGCTGTGCAAACCGTGCGGGCGCGTGTGCATGGCCTGCGCGGCGGGCACGCCATGCGAGCGGCCCGCCTCCGGAGTGGAAGCGGGCCGCTGGCCTTTCGACGGACGCGGTCAGGCGTAGATGCCGCGGAGCTTGAGCGCCCCGGCGACCTTCTCGATGCCGATGACGTACGCGCCGATGCGGAGCGTCGTGTCGTACGTCTGGGCCGCGTCGTAGACCTTGTTGAAGGCCTCCTTCATCATCCGGTTGAGGCGCGAGTTGACGCGCTCCTCGCTCCAGAAGTAGCCCTGGCGGTCCTGGACCCACTCGAAGTAGCTCACCGTGACGCCGCCGGCGTTGCACAGGATGTCCGGGATCACGATGACGCCCTTGGCGTCGAGGATCGCGTCGGCCTCGGGCGTCGTCGGGCCGTTGGCCCCCTCGGCGACGATCCGGGCGCTGACGGCCCCGGCGTTCTTGGCCGTGATCTGGTTCTCCTTGGCGCACGGCGCGAGGACGGTCACGTCGAGCGCGAGCAGCTCCTCGTTGCTTATCGGCTCGGCCCCGTCGAAGCCCGTCAGGCGGTGGCCGTGGGCGGCCGAGTACGCGATGGCCGCGTCGACGTCGATGCCGGCGGGGTTGTGGTAGCCGCCCGAGACGTCCGAGACGGCGACGATGGTGCAGCCCTGCTGCTGGAGCAGCTGCGCCGCGACCGAGCCGACGTTGCCGAAGCCCTGCACGGCGACCGTGCACTCGGCCGGCGCGATGCCGAGGCGCTCCATCGCCGCGAGCGACGTCGTCATGACGCCGCGGCCGGTCGCCTCGCGGCGGCCCTGCGAGCCGCCGATGAGGATCGGCTTGCCCGTGACGACGGCCGTCTCGGTCCGCCGGACGTGCATCGAGTACGTGTCCAAGATCCACGCCATCGTCTGCTCGTTCGTGTTCATGTCCGGTGCCGGGATGTCTTTCTCCGGCCCGAAGACGTCCATGAGGTTGGCGGTGTAGCGCCGCGTGAGGCGCTCGAGCTCGCCCGAAGACATCTCGGACGGGTCGCAGGTGATGCCGCCCTTGGCCCCGCCGAACGGGACGCCGACGACGGCACACTTCCACGTCATCCACGCCGCGAGCGCCTTGACCTCGTCGAGGTGGACGTCCGGCGCGAAGCGGATGCCGCCCTTCGACGGCCCGAGGACCTCGTTGTGGATCACGCGGAAGCCCTCGAAGACCCGGAGCTCGCCCGAGTCCATCGTCACCGGGACGGACGTGATGTGGATGCGGCTCGGGCTGCGGAGGTACTCGTAGAGGCCGGTGTCGAGCTCGAGCAGCTCGGCCGCGACGTCGAAGCGCTCCATCATGTCCTGGAACGGGTTGTCCTTGTCGAGGTGGGGCGTCGGCTCTTGGTAGATGGCGCGGCTGTGCGCGTCGCGTTTGAAGGCGGTAGGCATTGCGACCCGAAGGGCAGGTGGGGGGTAAGGATCGGCGACGAACGTACGCACCCGGCGCGGCGGGGCCGCCGCCGGGCCGCCGGAATCGGGGCAGATCGTGCCAAGAACGCCTCGGAAGCGCTTCCGAATTTTCGGTGCGCGGCGGTCCCGCGCGCCCGCAATCGGCGTGCCGGACGGCCCGCGCCGGGTGCGCGTATCCTGCCCGCTCACGCCTGCTCCCGCGCGCCCGCGATGACCCGGCAGCACCTGCTCGACCTCGCCACTCTCCACCACCGCCGCGGGCGCGCCGCGCACGGCGCGTTCCTCGTCGAGGGCGTGCGCTCGGTCGAGGCCGCGCTCGACGCCGGCGCGCCGCTCGTCGAGATCGTCGTCGCGGAGGACGCCGCAGCGCAGCCGCGCGTCGCCGCGCTCATCGCTCGCGCGGGCACTGCGCGGGCCACCGCGCACGGTGCCACGCGCGGCGTCCCGGTCTCGGTCGTGCCGGCCCGCGACGCGCAGCGGATCTCGGACGCGCAGGCGTCGCAGGGCGTCGTCGCGGTCGCCCGGGGCGTCGTGACCCGCGACGTGGCCGCGCTCGCGGGCGCTCGGACGGCCGTGCTGCTCGACGGCGTGCAGGACCCCGGCAACGTCGGCGCGGTCGTCCGCTCGGCGGCGTGGTTCGGCATCGACGCCGTCGTGGTGGACGCCCGGACGGCGGACCCCGAGGGGCCGAAGGCGGTCCGGGCGTCGATGGGCGGGCTCTGGGACGTCGCGCTCGTCCGCGTGCCAGACCTCGCCGAACCGCTCGGCATGCTCGCCCGGGCGGGCGTCGCGCTGTGGGGCGCGGACATGGACGGCACGGACGCGGCGGCGTGGTCGCCGGGGGAGCGGGCGGCGCTCGTGCTCGGCTCCGAGGCGCACGGCCTCTCGGCGGACGTCACCGCGCGCCTCGACGGCCGCGTCACGGTCGCGCGCGCCGGGACACGCGACAGGGCGTCGGCAGGCGTGGAGTCGCTGAATGTGGTCGTCGCGGCCGGCATCCTGCTCCACGCCTGGCGCGGCGGCGCGTAGACCGCGGCGTCGCCGACATCTCGCCCGGAATGCCCCGCCGGTGACGTCGCCGCACCCCATCCACCGTAGGGGCACAGCTTTCTGTGCCCGCCTTTCCAAATGCCGACGCGGTGGCCTGGGGCACGGGCACAGCACGGGCACAGCAAGCTGTGCCCCTACGCTACCCACCACCACATACCCGACGGTCCCGGCGTGCCCCGACATTCCCCCGGCGACGCCACGGCGGCCCGTACCTTCGGCCGAACCGCCGCCGCCGCTTTGGAACTCCCGGGCCTCCAGGCCGACCCCGTCCTCATCCCGCGCGAGCAGCGCGCGGCCGTCGCCGAGCACACGACGCGGCTGCGCGTCGGCATCCCGAGCGAGGCCCCCAACGGCGAGCGCCGCGTCGCGCTCGCGCCGTACGCGGCCGGGCTGCTCGTCGCCAACGGCCACGAGGTCCGCATCGAGGCCGGGGCCGGGGCCGCGTCGCAGTTCGCGGACCACGAGTACTCGGACGCCGGCTGCGCGGTCGTCCCCAGCCCGGCCGAGGTCTACGGGCAGTCCGACCTCATCGCCAAGGTCTTCCCGCCGCGGCCGGACGAGCTCGCGCTCATGCAGGAGCGCCAGATCCTCCTCTCGGCGCTCCACCTCGGCGACCTCAGCCCGGCCACGCTCGCGCGCCTGATGGAGCTCCGTGTGACGGCCATCGGCTTCGAGTTCATCGCCGACCCCGACGGCACGCTGCCCATCGTGCGCATGATGCACGAGATCTCGGGCTCGATGGCCGTCCAGACCGCCGCGCGCCTGCTCGAGAGCGGCACGCACGCCGACGGCCGCCTCGGCCGCGGGCTCATGCTCGGCGGCATCTCGGGCGTGCCCCCGGCGAGCGTCGTCATCCTCGGCGCGGGCGTCATCGGCGAGTGGGCCGCTCGGACCGCCATCGGCTTCGGCGCGCACACGGTCGTGCTGGACACCGACCTGCCGGCGCTGCGCCACATCGAGCACACGCTCGACCGCCGCGTCACGACGGCCATGGCCAACCCGCAGTACGTCCGGCAGGCCGTCGCCGGGGCCGACGTCGTCATCGGGGCCATGATGGCGCAGGGGCAGCGCTCCCCCGTCGTCGTCACCGAGGACATGGTCGCGCGGATGCGCGCCGGCTCGGTCGTCGTAGACCTCGTGATCGACCAGGGCGGCTGCATCGAGACGTCGCGCCCGACGACGCCGGACCAGCCGACGTTCGTCGTCCACGGCGTCGTGCACCACTGCGTGCCGAACCTGCCGTCGTCGGTCGCCCGCACGGCGAGCTACGCGCTCTCGAACGCGCTCACGCCGTACCTGCTCGACATCGGCCACTCGGGCTCGGTCAACGACGCGCTCTGGACCAACGTCTCGCTCCGCTCGGGGACCTACGTCTACCGCCGGCACCTCACCAAGAAGTCGCTCGCGGCCATGTTCGGCATGCCCCACCGCGACATCGAACTGCTCATCGCGAGCGGCATCGGAGGT
>JAYWIE010000017.1:0-1566 GCA_043789155.1 Rubricoccaceae bacterium
GACCACCGCCTCGACGGCGACGACAAGAACCACGCGCTCGCCGGCGTGCTCGCCGGCGACCTCGCGGCCATCGTCCGAGCCCTCCACCTCGCCGACCGCGCCGCGCGGATGGAGGACGGGGAGTAAGAGGTCTAATGTTTAAGGTTCAGGGTTTAAAGTTAATTCGCTCGCCCTGTATTACGTTAAGCGTTAAAATTTAAACCGCATTTTCAACATCAGCATCCTGTCACTGCCTGCATGACGCTCTACCTCACCCGCCACGGCGAGACGGCCGAGAACGCCGCCGGGCTCGTCCAGGGCCGCGGCCTCGACCCGGACCTCAACGCCGTCGGGCGGGCACAGGCCGAAGCTCTCGCCCGGCACCTCGCCGGCGTCCCGCTCGCGGCCGTCGCGACGAGCACGCAGAAGCGGTCCCAGCAGACGGCCGCGCCCGTGCTCGCCGAGCACCCCGGGGCCGTCCTGGTCGTCCGCGACGGGCTCGACGAGATGGACTGGGGCGTCCACGAGGGCCGTGGCTTCACACCCGCCTCGCGCGACCGCGAGACGGCGACCGACTACGAGCGCCTCAACGCGCACTGGAACGCCGGCGAGACCGGCCTGCGCGTCAGCGGCGGCGAGTCGCCGGACGACGTCTGGGCGCGCGTCCGGCCCGTGCTCGCCGAGCTGGGCGCGGCGTACCCCGAGGGCGACGTGCTCGTGGTGTCGCACCGCCGCCTGCTCCGCGTCCTGCTCGCGGGCATGCTGCCCGGCGGCGGGCTCGAGCGGATGCCGAGCTACCCGCACCCCAACGCCGCGCTGAGCGTCGTCGGCGTCCCCGGCGGCGTCCTCGGCCCGGACGTCCGCCTCGTCACGCTCGCCGAGACCTCGTTCCTCGACGGGACCGCGGAACAGGTCGGGTCAGCTCAGACCTGAGCGGGGACGGGCCGGGCGTGCCAGCGCACACACGCCCTGGATCACGGCCCCACCCCCGGATTCCTCGTCTCCAACCCCCATCCCGCCATGCTCCGAAACGCCTTCACGCCGCCCTGCGGCTTCGACCTCGCCACGACGACCGTGACGTCGGCCGAGGGCCTCGCCGCGATCGCCTTCTGGGGCTTCCGCGTCGTGTCCCACCCCGACGGGTCGTGCTTCGTCCACGAGACGTACTACGACCGCCGCGAGGGCCTGCTCGGCATCGCGCGGCAGCCCGCGCGCCCCTGCGGCGGCTCGACGGGCGAGATCGCGGACACGCTCGAGCGCATGGCCGAGGGCCTCTCCGAGTCCCCGCTCCGCTTCCTGGACTTCGCCCCGGACGACGCCCCGCTCAACCCGAACTGAACGGCCCGTCACAGCGCCTCGCTTCAACAGCGCTGCGCCATAAGCACACCAATAGAAACGCAGATCCTGAAATTGTTTCAGGATCTGCGTTTCGCATTTGGCAACGTGGGGGAAAGACGAAACGCAGATCCTGAAACGAGTTCAGGATGACAAGTGGAGATGTAGGTGCGAATTTGCCCACTGCCCACTGCCCACTGCCCACTGCCCACTGCCCACTGCCCACTGCCCACTGCCCACTGCCCACTGCCC
>JAYWIE010000018.1:0-5434 GCA_043789155.1 Rubricoccaceae bacterium
TGACGGTCGCGCTCGACACCGCGCTCGACGACGCGCTGCGGGCCGAGGGCACGGCGCGCGAGTTCGTCAACCGCGTGCAGGCGCTGCGCAAGGAGGCCGGCTTCGACGTCTCGGACCGCATCGCGCTGACGGCCGCGGCTCCCGCGGCGACGGCCGCCGCGCTGCGCGCGCACGCGGCGACGGTCCAGGCCGAGACGCTCGCCACGACCTTCGACGTCTCCGACGCCCCGGCCGGCGACGCCCCGGCCGGCGACGCCCTGACCGGCGACGCTCCGGCCGGCGACGCTCCGACCGGCGGCAGCCAGGGGAGCGGCGCGGCGTCGACGGCCGAGATCGGCGGCGTCGCCGTCCGGTTCGCCGTCCGCCGCGCGTAGCCTCCCTCCTCCCCCCGCCCCCCGACCGTGGAACCGCCACCCCGCCGCACGCCCTTCTCGGACGCCGAGCTCGCCGGGTTCAAGACGCTCATCGACGAGAAGCGCGCCCGCGCGCTCGCCGAGGCCGAGCAGATGCGCGCGCGGCTGCGGCAGTCGCGCGAGGCCGGTGGCGACACCGCCTTCTCGCTCCACATGGCAGACGCCGGGACGGACGCCGCCGACCGCGAGCAGATGCACGCGCTCATCGCGCGGCAGCGCACGTTCGTCGGCCACCTCGAGCGCGCGCTCGAGCGCATCGCGCACAAGACCTACGGCGTATGCCGCGTCTCGGGCGAGCCGATCTCGAAGGAGCGCCTGAAGGCCGTGCCTCACACCGAGACGTCCATCGCCGCCAAGCTCGACGAGCAGAAACGGCGCTAGCTGCGCCGGGATGCGGGATCCGGGATCGCGCGCGAAGACGCGCGCCGGGATGCGGAGACGCCCCGCCGGACGCTCTGCCCATCCCGCATCCCTCATCCCCCCTCCCTCCGCCATGCGCGTTCTCTGGGCCTCGGCCGTCATCCTCGTCGTCGACCAGCTCACCAAGGTCTGGGTCAAGACGTCCATGTTTCCGGGCGAGTCGATCCCGGTCGTCGGGCGGCTGTTCCGGTTCACGTTCACCGAGAACCCGGGCATGGCGTTCGGGCTCGAGCTCGGCGGCGGCGACGCGGGCAAGCTGTTCCTGAGCGTGTTCTCGGTGCTGGCGACGGCCGCGATCGGGGTCTGGCTGTGGCGCGTGCGCCGCGCGCCCCACCTCTACCGCCTCGCGCTCGCGCTCGTCTTCGCCGGCGCGCTCGGCAACGTCATCGACCGCGTGTTCTACGGCGTCGCGTGGGGCTACGCGCCGCTCGGCTTCGGCAACGTCGTGGACTTCCTGCACCTCGACGTCGGCACGGTGCGCGTGCCGGCCGGCGTGCCGGGCATCGGCGGCAACGCGTGGCACCTCTTCCCCATCGGCAACGTCGCCGACGTCTCGATCCTCGTCGGCATCGGGCTGCTGCTGGTCGCCCAGAAGGCGTTCCAGACGTACCTCGCGGCGCAGCACGGCGCGCCCGCGCCGCCGGCCGGGGCGGCGTGAGGCGAGGCTCTCGCGGGCCGTCCCTCTTTGCTCGACATCGAACGCAAGCCAGGTCCGCCCGACGCAGGTGAGCACTCCCGGTCAGCCGTCATCCTCGCGGATGCGGGGATCCATCGGCCCGACGAGCGGTGTGCCGGACCCGAAGATGGATCCCCGCCACCGCGCTGGTAAGGGTAGGTTTCTCGCCAGCGCTTCCGGCTCGCGCTGCTCCTCCTACACCGTCATCCCCGCGGAGGCGCTGATGGGGGTAGGTATCGCGCTGACGCCACCACATGCCGTCATTCCCGCGTACGCGGGAATCCAGAGTGTCGATCACAGACCTGCCCGTTGACTCTGGATGGGCTGCGCCTTCGCTGCGCGGTCCCGCGTTCGCGGGACCCGAGTCCCCGAGGACGGCGCAGCCAACGACGGCAAAAGGGAGGATGCACGACGTGGGCGCTCACTGAAATGCCTCCCTACCAGCGCGGAGGCGGAGACCCACCGGCATACCGAGCGCTTCGCCGAGTCGAAGATGGATCCCCGCCTCCGCGGGAATGACGTTGAGTGTGGGTCTGGAGTCGGTACCAACCCCTACCACTGCCTCCGCGGGGATGACAGAGTGGAGAGGTTTTCGGCATGGTCGGGGACACTTGCATGGGCTGTACCAGGCAGGGCGAGCGCGCCGCCTCGTGCGGCGTCGTCCGGGCGGGCCGGGGCGGGCCGCCGGCTCACGAGCGCGAGCACGCTCACCACGACGACGGCCGCGCCGGCCGCCTGCGTGAGCGTCGGGGCGTCGCCGAAGACGAGCACGCCCCACGCGAACGCGAACACAACCTGGACGTAGCCGACGGCCGTCGCCGTGGCGGCGTCGAGCAGGTAGAGGCCGCGCGTGAGCGTCCACTGCCCGACCTGCGTCGTCCCGGCGACGCCCGCGAGGAGCGCCCACGCGCCGGCCGTCGGCCAGCGCCAGCCGCCGCCGAGCGCGAACGGGACCGAGAGCACGAGGCCGCACCAAGAGAGCGCGTAGATGATCGCGAGCGGGTGGTCGGTCTCGCGCAGCTTGCGGACGGCCGTGTACGCCAGGCCCATCAGGACGGCCGCGACGAGCACGAGCGCGACCCCGACGCCGTCGAGGCCGCCTGCCCCCGCGCCGAACAGGAACGCCGGCCGCGCGACGAGCGCGACGCCGACGAGGCTCGCCGCGACCGAGCCGGCGATGGCCGGCCGCAGCCGCTCGCCGAGCGCGACCGCCGCGAACAGGGCCGTCCACACCGGGGCCGTGTTCTGGATCGTGACCGCGTCGCCGAGCGGCAGCCGCCCGAGGGCCGCGTAGAGCAGGCTCAGCGCGCCCGCGCCGACGAACCCGCGCGCGACGAGCAGCCGCCGGTTGACGCCGCGCCGCGGGACGCCGGCCAGCCGCAGGAACACGAGCGACAGGCCGGTCATCGCGAGCGAGCGCACGGCGACGATCTCCATCGACGGCAGCTCGGCGGCGGCGAGCTTGACGAGCAGGCTCATGACGCTGAACGCGAGCGCGGACGTCGCCATGAGCGCGACGCCGCGCGCGCGGTCAGCGGGGGGCGCGTCGGGCGGCAGCGGGGCGTCCGGGACGGCGGCGAGGCCGGGCTGCGCGTTGGCGGGAGCGGGGAAGAAGAGCATGTCAGCGCAACGGGCGTCCGGCGGGGCGGTTCGCCGCGGATGGCCCGTTTCCGGCCTCTTCACCGGCTCCGGCTTCTACCTTGACGCCGCCCGCACCCGCCGCCTCCGATGCGCCTCGTTCTGCTCGCCTTCGCCGTCCTGCCGGCCGTCGCGCCGGCCGCCGCGCTTGCCCAGCCCGCCGGCCGCGTCGCGCCCGAGCGGTACGCCGACGTCCGGCTCGCGGGCGAGCGGATCGCCGAGCGCCTCGCCGCGGCGGGCGTCGGCGCGGACCATGCCGAGCCGGCCAAGGCGGCCGACGGCACGCCGACGCTGCGCCTCGTCCTCTCGTCGCGCGAGCTCGACGCCGCCCGCGCGGCCGGCCTCACGGCCGACGTCCTCGTGCCCGACCTCGCGGCCCGTACGGCGCGCCGCGCCGGGGCCTGCCCGACGCCGCCCGTGCCCGTCACCGGCACGATGGGCTGCTACCCGACCTTCGACGAGGCGCTCGCGATCCTCGACCTCATGCGCGCCGAGTTCCCCGCGCTCGTCTCCGCCCGGCGGCCCATCGGCACGACGGGCGAGGGGCGCGGCGTATGGATGGTCGAGGTCGGCGACAACCCCGGCGTGGACGAGGGCGAGCCCGAGGTGCTGTTCACGTCGCTCCACCACGCGCGCGAGCCCGAGGGCCTCGTCACGGTCCTCTACGCGCTGTGGGAGCTGCTCCGGAGCGGCGCGGCCGGCGACGCCGAGGCGCGGTACCTCCTCGCCAACCGCCGCCTCTTCGCCGTGCCGGTGCTCAACCCGGACGGCTACGTCTACAACCAGACGACCGACCGCGCCGGCGGCGGCTTCTGGCGCAAGAACCGCCGCCCCAACGCCGACGGAACGCGGGGCGTCGACCTCAACCGCAACTACGGCGTCGAGTGGGGCCGTGACGACGCCGGCTCGTCGCCGGACGGCGGCTCCGAGACGTACCGCGGCTCGGCCGCCTTCTCCGAGCCCGAGACCGCGGCCGTCCGCGACTTCGTCGCCGGCCGGCGCATCCGGGTCGCGATGAACTACCACAGCTACGCCAACGTCCTCATCTACCCGTGGGGCTACGAGCCGGGCCTCTACACGCCGGACTCGGCCGCGTTCGTGGCGCAGGCGCAGCGCATGACGGCGGCGAACGGGTACCGCTCCGGCACGTCCGACCAGGTCATCGGGTACACGGTCAACGGCTCCTCGGACGACTGGATGTACGGCGACACGTCGGCGCGGGCGGCCATCCTCGCGTACACGCCCGAGGTCGGCTCGGCGCAGGACGGCTTCTGGCCCGCGCCCGACCGGATCGTGCCGCTCGCGCAGGAGAACGTCCGCGCCAACCGCCTCGCGATGCGCCTCGCCGGAGCCGTCCCGGCCGTCGCCCGCGTGGAGGTCGTCGTCGGCACCGACGGCTCGCTGGACCCGGGCGAGGCGGCGGACCTGCGCGTCGTCGTGGTCAACCTCGGGCGGAGCGCGCTCGCGGGCGGGCTCCGCGCGCGCCTCGTCTCGGCCAGCCCGGACGTGACGGTCGGGCCCGACGTGCTCACCTCCGGCGGGACGCTCGCGCCGGGCGACTCGCTCGTGCTCGGCCCGTTCGCGTTCCAGACCGGCCGCGAGACGCCGCTCGGGCCGCTCGCGGGCCTCGCGCTCGAGACGACGCTCGTCGGCGAGGCGTACACCGAGGCGCTCGCGCTGCCCGAGATCACCGTCGGCACGCCCGAGACGCTGTTCGCCGACGACGCGGCGTCGACGGCGAACTGGGCCGCGGCGGGCGCGCCGGCCGCGACGGGCTGGGGCCTCACGCCGACCGTGTTCACGTCCGCCCCGACGGCCTTCGCCGACAGCCCGGCGGGCGCGTACCCGGCCAACACGGACCGCACGCTGACGCTCGCCGCGCCGCTCGCGCTGAGCGGGACCGAGCGCCTCCGCTTCCAGATCCGGGTCGACACCGAGCCGACGTACGACGCCCTGACGGTCGATGCGAAGGTCGGCTCGGGCGCGTGGACGCCGCTCGCGGGCCACCTCACCACGCCCTCGACGGGCACGGCGCTGTTCCCCGCCGGGACGCCGGTCTACACCGGCACGCAGCCGTTCCGCGCCGAGACCGTGAGCCTCGCCGCGGTCGCGGGCCCGAGCGTCCTCCTCCGCTTCCGCTTCAGGTCCGACGGCTCGCGGCAGCGCGACGGCGTCGCCGTGGACGACGTCCGCGTCGAGCGGCTCGTCGACGGCAGCGGCGTCGTGGCGTCGGAGCCGGGCGGCGGGCGGGCCGTGGCGGCGCTCGGGCTGCCGTCGCCGAACCCGG
>JAYWIE010000019.1:0-1564 GCA_043789155.1 Rubricoccaceae bacterium
CGAGGGCCCGCTCACGGACCAGGCGGTGCACCTGCGCGTCGCGGACGCCCCGGCGGGGCTGACGCTCCGCGAGGTGCCCTCGGGCGGGGCGTTCCGGACCGCCGCGACAGCGACCGCCGCCGTCGCGGCCAACGTCGCGCACGAGGTGCTGCTGCACACCGTCACGGCCGAGGGCTACGCCTACGGCACGACGCGCGCCATCGTCGTCGTCCGGGCGGCGGCCGCGAACCCGGCCGCGCGCGTCCGCACGCGGAGCCTCAGCAGCGGCTCGCGCTTCACGGCGGCCAGCATCGGCACGGTCACGGCCGTGGCGCAGAGCGGCGCGCTCGTCACGCGCGCGGCACCCGGCGGAGCGCCCGAGGCGCACCTGAACGGCGTCCGCAGCATCGCGCCGCTCTATTTCCGGCGGTCGCTGCTGCTCTACCGCGACGGCCGCGTCGCGCGGGCCGACAACGACCTCGAGGCGGGCGGCGTGACCGTCCTGGGCGACCTCGACCCGGCCGACGTCGCCGAAAACGGCGCGATGCTGCTCCGCGACGGCTCGGTGTGGTTTACCGAGGACACGCCCGGCTACGGCGTCCTGTGGGAGGCCGCGCGCCGGCCGACGCTGCCGGTGCTGCCGGCGAGCCCGGAGACGGCGTTCGTCGCGCTCGTCGCGGACCGGCCGGCGGACGCGCAGGGGCCGCAGATGACGCTCGCAGCGTCCTCCGACGGGCGGCTGTGGGCAGCGACGGCCGCACGGCGGCTCGCCCCGACGGCGCAGCGCCTGCCCGCGGCCCCGCGCGAGATGGTCCAGTTCGTCGGCGTCTACGCCGCGCGACTCGCTGACGGCTCGGTGTGGACGTGGTTCGCGACGACGCCCGGCGACCCGGCGTCGCTCACAGCCCCGACGCAGGTACCCGGCCTCGTCGCCGCGCGGATGGTCTCGTACGGCGGCGGGCTGCTCGCACTGCGCGCCGACGGCAGCGCTGCCTCGTGGGGCCGTCCGACGGCGACCCAGAACCCGTGCCCGCTGTTCACGCTCTGCGAGCGACCCGAGTGGGCCGGCGCGCGCGACGGCGTCGCCAGCGCCTACGTCCGCGCCGACGGCAAGGTCTACAACACGGCTTTCGGGCGGCTCGAGTTCGGCGACGCGCAGCCGCCGCTCGTCGCGGCCGAGTAGCGCCGTCAGCCGCGCGTGGCGAGGTGCCAGACGAACGTGGCCTCGGGGGCCGCGGCGACGCTCAGCCACACGACGCCGGCGACGACCAGAGCGAACGGCACGGCGAAGCCGAGCACGAGCGCGCGCCCGAGCGGCACGCGCGCCACGGCCGCGAGGTCCAGCATGGCCCGGTAGCCGGCCGCGACCTCGGCGAGCAGCCCGAGCCCGAGCAGGGCCGGGGCCATCGCCGTCGCCGCCTGCGGGCCGACGCCGGCGAGCAGGAGCGCCGCCGCCATGAGCGGGGCCCACGCCCAGCGGCTCCACACCACGATCGACACCGCCTGCCCCGCGCGCAGCCGCCGCCGCCCGACGACCACGTTGAGCCACAGCAGGTTGGTCAGCCCCCACCCGACGCCGACGAGC
>JAYWIE010000020.1:0-5401 GCA_043789155.1 Rubricoccaceae bacterium
GGTAGACCGCCCCGGCCCGCCGGTTCACCCGGCCGCGCCCCGGCCCTGCCCCCGCGCCGGCCCTGCCCCCGCGCCGGCCGTGACATCCGGTGACGCCCGCCGACATGCCGTGACGCCGGAATGCCCCGTCGCCGGCTAGCTTCGCCGCGCACCCGACCCGCCCCGATGCGCCGCCTCGCCCTGCTCCTCGCCCTCGCTCCGCTGCTCGCCGCCGCGGGCGCGCACGCGCAGGACGCCCCGCTGACGGTCTCCGTGGACTGCCCCGGCTACGTCCCCGGCTGCGACACCGACTTTTTCCAGACCGAGATCCCGTTCGCGCGCTTCGTCCGCGACCAGGGCGGGGCCGACGTCGCCGTGCTGATCACGCGGCAGCAGACCGGCGGCGGCGGGCAGCGCTACGACCTCTTCTTCCGCGGCCGCCGTGCCGCGGCCGGCCGCACGGACACGCTCACGGTGCAAACGGGCCCCGGCGCGACCGACGACGCGCTGCGGCGGGCGCTGCTGTCGCGGCTCGCGCTCGGGATCGCCGGCTTCGCCGCGCGGACGGGCCTCGCGGACAACCTCACGGTCGCCTACGCGGCACCGGCGGCCGACGCGCCGGCCGCGGCCCCGGCCCGCGACCCGTGGAACAACTGGGTCTTCCGGATCCAGGGCAACGGCTACTTCAACGGGCAGCAGCAGACGTCGTCCGTGAACACCAACGGCTCGGTCTCGGCCACGCGCGTCACGGAGCGCTGGAAGGTCCGCGTCCAGCCCAACGGCCAGTTCAGCCGTGACCGCTTCGACCTCACCGACAGCACGACGTTCGTGAGCCGCCGCACGAGCGTCGGCCTGTTCAGCCAGGTCGTCCGCGCGCTCTCGCCGCACTGGTCCGCGGCCGTGCGCGTGGGCGTGCGCCGGTCGACGTTCCAGAACTACGCCGGCCGGCTCACGGGCGGCCCGGCGGCCGAGTTCAACGTCTTCCCCTACAGTGAGGCCACGCGGCGGCAGCTCCGCCTCCAGGCCGCGCTCGAGGGCGAGGCCGTGGCATACGTGGACACGACGCTGTTCGGGCGCACGCGCGAGGTCAACCTGCGGCCGCGGCTCGGGGCCGAGGCCGTCTTCGCGCAGCCGTGGGGCTCGGCCAACGTCTCCGTCGAGGCGTCGAGCATCGCCACGCGGCCGGGCAAGTACCAGCTCGGCCTCAACGGCAGCCTGGACGTCCGGATCGCGAAGGGCCTCAACGCCAACGTCTTCGGCAACGCCTCGATCATCCGCGACCAGATCAACCTGCCCGCCGCCGGCGCGACGCCCGAAGAGATCCTGACGCGCCAGCGCGAGCTCGCGACCGGCTACCAGTACTTCATGGGCGTGGGCCTGTCGTACACGTTCGGCTCCATCTTCAACCCCGTCGTCAACGCCCGCTTCGGCAACTGACGCGCCGTGCGTTGCCGAGACGCTCGGTGAACGAGTCTGTCATCCCGAGCCCTGATCTCTACCGAGCATATCGTCTCGCTCGTCAGAGCTTCTTCGACGGGGCTGACGGGATCACACCGGCCTGAGCACGCGGCACGGGTTGCCGACGGCCAGCACGCCCGCCGGGACGTCGCGGGTGACGACGCTGCCGGCCCCGACGACGCTGTCGTCGCCGATGGTGACGCCGGCGAGCAGGATCGCCCCGCCGCCGATCCAGACGTTGCGGCCGATCGTGACCGGCGCGCCCATCTCGAGGCCCGCCCGCCGCACGCCCGGGTCGGTCGGGTGCGTCGCGGCGTAGACCTGCACGCCCGGCCCGAGCAGCGTCCCCGCGCCGATTGTGACCGCGCACGTGTCCAGGAAGACGCAGTTGAAGTTGACGAAGACGCCGTCGCCGAGCGAGACGTGCGTGCCGTAGTCCATCTGCACCGGCGGGACGACCTCGACGCGCGCGCCGACGTGCCCCACGAGCGCTTCGAGCGCGGCCCGGCGCGCCGCGGGCTCGCTCTCGGGCAGGCCGTTGTAGGCGCGGACGAGGTCGCGGGCGCGGGCGCGCTCGGCGACGAGGGCCGGGTCGAGGGCGTCGTAGAGATCGCCGGCGAGCATCTTGGCGCGTTCGGTCATCGCGAAATGTGGGATGCGGGATGTGGGATGCGGAATATGAAATGCGGGGCGAAGAACCTTCTGCCCATCCCGTATCCCCTATCCCGCATCCCCTCACTCGGAGTATGTATCCGGCAGGTCGTTCTCGTACAGCACGACGTCGCCGTCGCGGAGGAGGCCGGCGAGGAGGTCGCGGGCCTCGAAGAACGAGCCGGCGACGCGGACGCGGTCGTCGGGGAAGCCGGCGCTCGCGAGGCCCTCGCGGATCGGGGCCGTCTGCCGGCGGCCGACGAGGACGGCGAGGTCGCCCGGGGCCGTGAGCGCGTGCGCGATGTCCATGCCGAAGGCGCGGTTGAGCTCGGCCTGCCGCTCGCCCATCTCGACCATGCCCGGCGTCACCACGACGCGCCGGCCGCCGTCGGGGACGGCCATCTGGCCGAGGATCTCGACCGCGTTGCGCGCGCCGACGGGGTTCGAGTTGAAGGCGTCGTCGATGACCGTGACGCCGTTCTCGGTCCGCAGCGCGAGGCGGTGGGCGACGGGCTCGATGCGGGCGACCGCGCGCGCGATCTGCCGCATCCGCAGGCCCGCGGCGCGGCCGACGCCGACCGCGAGCAGCACGTTGAGCACGTTGTGCTGCCCGAGCAGGCGCGTGTGGACGTCCGCCGTCTCGCCGGTGTCGTCGCGGACCGTGAAGCGCGCGCCGTCGGGGCCGTACGAGATGTCCTCGGCGACGATGTCGGCGTCCGGGTGGCCGTTCACCGAGACGGTCCAGACGCGGCCGGCGTCCGCGGGGACGCGCGCCGTCATCGCGAGCACGCGCGGGTCGTCGGCGTTGAGCACGGCCTGGCCGCCGGGCTTCAGCGCGGCCACGAGGTCGCCCTTGACGCGCGCGATGCGCTCGACGGGCCCCATCGTCTCGAGATGGGCCGGCCCGACGGCCGTCACGACGGCGATGTCCGGCCGGGCGAGCGCCGTCAGCTCCTGGATGTCGTGCTCGTAGCGGGCCCCCATCTCGAGCACGAGCATCCGGTGGTCCGGCCGGAGCTGCGTGTTGACGACGATGCAGACGCCGCCGGGCGTGTTGAACGAGCCCGGCGTGGCGAGCGTGTTGAAGCGCTGCCGGAGGACCTCGGCGATGGCAAACTTGACGCTCGTCTTGCCATAGGAGCCCGTGATGGCGACGACCGTGAGGTCCGGCCGGGCGGCGAGCGTGGCCCTCGCCTGCCGCTCGAAGCCGCGCTGCTCGCGCGCCTCCACGGGCCGCAGCAGCAGGCCGGCGACGTAGGTCCAGACCGGCGCGCCGACGTCGGCCGCGAGCCAGCCGGCGAGAAGGGGCGCGACGCCGCCCGTCGCCCACGTCGCCCATGTGCCCACGACGACCGGCACGGCGGCGATCCCGAGCGCGGCCCGCGCCTGCCGCCGCAGGCGGCCCGTGAACACGAGCGGCTTCTTCTCGCGCGCCCGCTCGACGTGGACCGCCGACGCGAACGCGACCATCCAGCCGAGGCACGCCGCGACGCCCGACGCCGCGGGAGACCACGCGGACCCGACGGACGCGACGGCGATCAGGGCCACGCCGGCCCAGTGGCTCGGCGCGACGACGCGGTCGGCCCCGCGCGTCCGCAGCCACGCCGCGTACTCGTTCGGCTTGTAGCCCTCGAGCTGGTAGACGTGCAGGAAGTGGCGCAGCCGCCGCCACGCGCGCCACCCGGCGACGCCCGAGGCGAGAACGGCGAAGACGGAGAGGACGAGAACCAAGGGAGGAGGAAAGAGGGAGGAGGGAAACTGCGGTCCGGCCCGGCGCGCGGGGGGAGGGAGGTCAGCCTCCTTCCTCCTTCCTCTTCCCATCTCCGAGGAAGCTCTGCACGGCCGCGGCGTAGGTGCTGTAGGCGTCGAGGTAGCCGTAGTGGCCCGCGCCGGGCAGCACGAGCAGGCCGGCGTCGGGGATCTCGCGCGCGAGCGTGTCCATCTGCGCCCGGACGACGGCCGTGTCGGCGTCGCCCCAGACGAGCAGCGTCGGCACGCGGACGCGCCCGAGGCGATCATCCAGCAGGTGGTTGACGGTCTTGACGAACGTCTCCCGCATCGCGTCGCTCGTGGCGGCGTAGTCGCCCGCGGCGACGAGCCGCCAGTAGAGCGTCGTCCGCAGCCACGCGAGGCCGCGGTCGCGGGCCGGGCCGGCCGGGACGAGCGCGAACGGCGCTTTGAGCGCGGCGACGTACGCCCGGCGGAGGTAGAAACCGGCCGCGCGCGGCGGCGTCACGCCCGACGGGCTCACGAGCACGAGGCGCGAGATGAGGCCGGCCGTCGCGTCGTCGGTCGCCATCGTGAGCGCGATGCGGCCGCCGTTTGAGTGCCCGACGACCGGGACCGGCGCGAGCCCGTTCTCGCGGATGTAGAGCGCGACGAGCGCGGCGACCTCGGGCACGCCCCACGCCTGCCCGGGCTGCCCGGGACGGGCAGCAGGCAGGCGCAGCGGCGCGGGCGTCCGGCCGTGGCCCGGCAGGTCGAGCGCGTGGACGCGGTGCGTCTCCACGAGCGGACGGCCCGCAGCCTCCATCAGCGCCGCCGACGAGCCCCAGCCGTGGAGCAGCAGCACGGGCGGCGCGCCGTCGCGCCCGCGGACGTCGGCGTGCATCCGGGGCGCGAACGCGGCGACGGCCGCCTCGAAGGGCGTCGCCGCGGCGGGCGCGCCGGGGGGCGCCGGAGGTGAAGCGAGCACGGTTTGGGACGGCACAGGAACGGTGTATCTTGATCGTCGTCTGAGAGACGCCGCCCCGAGGACGACCCACCGGGGCGCGGCTCAGACCGAGGGTTTCGGACGTACGCCGGTGCTGCAACTGAGGCGCAGCAGACGGCCGCCGGCCCGGTTGTTGCAACGTACGGACCGACCGCCCGGCGGTCTGCGTCGCCCGGACGGCCCCCAAGATCGGCCGCCGTGCCCGGCGCAGACAACCGCCGCACGCCGCCGGCCGTCGCCTTTTCCTCCTTTTCGTCGGGACCGACCGCGCCGCCACGGCGCAGGTCCCGCCTGCCGGCCGTATGCCGGCGGCGCGCTCCCCCCGATTCGCTCGCCATCCATTTCATGGCCAAGACCACGAGTCGCTCGGCAGACGCCGACGACACGACCGCCGTCCAGGGTGCGTCCGCAGCGGACGCCAGCGGCACCGAGACGCCGGCGCGCACGCGCCGACCCAATGCCGCTCCGGCCACCGACGCCCCGGCCACCGACGCCGGCACGCCGGCCGACGCCCCCCGCCCCCGACGCGCCCCCGCGCGCAAAAAAGCGTCGGAGGCCGACCCCGCGCCGGCCGACCCCGCGCCGGCCGACCCCGCGCCG
>JAYWIE010000021.1:0-1555 GCA_043789155.1 Rubricoccaceae bacterium
GCCGAGGCGCGGTGCGGGACGGCCTCGGCCGGGGCGACGCGCTGCGCGACGCGCGGGAACGTCCCGATCCAGCGCCGCGCGACGCGCCCGAAGACGGGCGCGGCCACGACGCCGCCGTAGGAGCCCCTGCGCGGCGAGTCCATGAGCACGTACAGCACGACCTCGGGGGCCTCGACCGGGAACAGGCCGACGAACGACGCGCGGTACTGGTTGAGGTAGCGGCCGCCCACGGCCGTCTGCGCCGTGCCCGTCTTGCCGGCGACGCGGAGGCCCTCGACCTGCGCCGCGGCTCCGGTCCCGCCGCGCTCGGTCACGACGCGCTCGAAGGCCGGCATGAGCGCCCGCGCCGTCGCCTCTGAGAACGCGCGGCGGACCGAGTCCGGCCGGGCCGTCCACACGGCGCGGCCCGTGCGGGCGTCGCGGCGCTCGGCGACGACGTGCGGGTGGACGAGCAGGCCGCCGTTGGCGAGCGCGGCGTAGGCCGTCAGGATCTGGAGCGGGGTCGCCTCGAGCGCGTAGCCGGTGCTCATCCACGGCAGCGTCGTCGCGTCCCACGCCTCGGGCCGGCGCAGGCTCCCGGCGACCTCGCCCGGGAGGTCGATGGTCGTCGGCTGGCCGAAGCCGAGCGCGCGGGCCGTGCGGTAGAGCGGGCCGCGGCCCATGCGCTCGGCCGTGAGCGCCATGCCGATGTTGGACGAGTGGACGAGCGCGTCGGCGAGCGAGAGCGTGCCGTAGCCGTGCGTGTCGCGCATGACGCGGCGCGAGAACGTGTGCGTCCCGTTGCCGGTGTGGAGCACGGACTCGGGCGTCGACGTGCCGCTCTCGAGCGCGGCGACGGCCGTGACGAGCTTGAAGGTCGAGCCCGGCTCGATGCGGTCCACGACGGCGTGGTTGCGGCGCGACGCCTCGGCGAAGCTGCCGGCGCGGTTGGGGTCGTAGGTCGGGACGTTGGCCATGGCGAGGATCGCGCCCGAGTGGGGGTCCATCGCGACGGCCGTGCCCCAGCGCGCGCCGGCCTCCTGCACGCCGCGGGCCAGCTCCTCCTCGAGGATCGCCTGCCGCACGAGGTCGATGGTGAGCACGACGTTCTCGCCGTCCGTGGGCTCGACGCGCGTCCCGCCGACGACCGCCCGCACGACGTCGCGGCGGTCGCGCTGAACGGCCTGCCGGCCGGGCGTGCCGCTCAGCGCGTCGTCGAGCTGGAGCTCGATGCCGGCCACGCCGTCCATGTCGCGCGTGACGTGGCCGAGCACGTGCGCCGCGGTCTCGCCGTAGGTGTAGTGCCGGCGGTACGAGCCCTTCACGATGAGGCCGGGCACGCGCTCGGCGTCGAGCCGCTCCTTGGTGGGCTCGTCGAGGTCGCGGACGAGCACGGCGTACTGCCGGCTGCGGCGCTCGGCGACGCGCTGGCGGAAGTGCGTCTCGCCGCGGCCGGTGCCCTCGCCGAGGATGCGGTAGAGCGCGTCCGCGTGCTCCGCGAAGCCGGCCATGGTCGGGTCCACGGCGACCTCGTAGCGCGCCCGGTTGACGACGAGCGCGCGGCCGGCGCGGTCCA
>JAYWIE010000022.1:0-5377 GCA_043789155.1 Rubricoccaceae bacterium
GTCTACGCCGCCCGCGCCGGCCTGCGGCCGCTCGTCGTGCAGGGCCCCGCGCCCGGCGGGCAGCTCGTCACCACGACCGACGTCGAGAACTTCCCCGGCTTCCCGGACGGCATCCTCGGCCCGGAGCTCATGGAGAAGATGCAGGCGCAGGCCGAGCGCTTCGGGGCCGAGCTCCGCTGGGGCATGGTCACGCACGTCGACCTCTCGGAGCGCCCGTTCAAGCTGGTCATCGACGAGGCGACGCCCGTGCTCGCCGAGACCGTCCTCGTCTCGACCGGCGCGAGCGCCAAGTACCTCGGCCTCGACAACGAGAAGCGCCTGCTCGGCTACGGCGTCTCGGCCTGCGCGACCTGCGACGGCGCGTTCTTCCGCGGCGAGGAGGTCGCCATCGTCGGCGGCGGCGACACGGCGATGGAGGAGGCCCTCTTCCTGACGCGCTTCGCCTCGACGGTCCACCTGCTGCACCGCCGCGACTCGTTCCGGGCGTCCAAGATCATGCTCGCGCGCGTGATGGAGAACCCCAAGATCACCGTCCACACCAACACGGGCGTCACGGACGTGCTCGGCGACACCGCCGTCACGGGCCTGGCCCTCACGGACACGGTCACGGGCGCGGCGCGCGAGCTGCCCGTCTCGGGCTTCTTCGTCGCCATCGGCCACGAGCCCAACACGGCCGTCTTCGCCGGCTGGCTGGACCGCGACGACGCGGGCTACATCGTCACCGCCCCCGGCACGACCTGCACCAACGTCTCGGGCGTCTTCGCCTGCGGCGACGCGCAGGACCACGTCTACCGGCAGGCCATCACGGCGGCCGGCACGGGCTGCATGGCCGCCATCGACGCCGAGCGCTTCCTCGCCGAGCACGGCGAGATCGCGGGCGTCCGCACGGAGACCGAGTACCACGCCGCGCCGGCCATCGACCCGTCGGACGGCGTCGCGATCGCGGACAAGGTCGAGGCGGCCGATGCTCGGTGACGGCTGAGCCGGACGCGCTGGCCGAGCGCGTCCGCTGCTTTGTCGCCGAGGCGGCGGGCGTACGCGTGGACCGCGTCGGGCTAGAGACGCGTCTCTCGGAGGACCTCGGCATCGACGGCGGCGATGCGTCCGACGTGCTGAACACGTTCGCGGAGCGTTTTGGGGTGGACCTGTCCGAGCTTCGGTTCGACTGGCATTTCAGCCCTGAAGGACTGCCGATTGAGACCGGTTTTTTTCTGTTCCTCGGAGCAGTCGGGCTGATGCTGCTTTGGGTGTGGGTGTGGTGGGCAGCGCTCCTGGCTATTCCCGTGATTGTGGCTGTCTGGAGACGGCAGGCATCGAACCCATACGCGCTCCGAGTGCGGCACCTCGTGACCGCTGCCGAGATGGGCCGGTGGGACAGCGACGCGGCAGGCCTGCCTGAGGTCTCGGACTAACGGTCGGCGCGCCCGTGCGATCTTGGGCCAAACCGCCCGCCCCCGCGATGCGCCTGCTGCTTGCCGTCCTCGTGTTCGCCCCTGTCGCCCGCGCGCAGTCCGTCGACGCCCGCCTCGCGGACCTGCGCCTGGCGACGTCCGTCCGCCTCGCGCTCGTCCGCGACGCGGCGACGCGCGCGCTCGACGTCGAGGTGACGGCGCAGGGCGGGGACGTCCGGCTGGTCCCGTCGCCGACCGGCGCGGTGCGCGTGGCGCAGGCCGTGCCCGGCGTGCGGTCCGTGAACGGCGGCGCGCCCGCCGCCGACGTGCCGCCGGCCGTCGTCGCTCCGCGGCCCGCTCCGCAGATCCGCGCGTCCGTGCCAGCGTCCGAGGCGCGGCGCGTCGAGACGCCGCGGGCGTCGGCGTGGGGCACGGCCCCGCGTGCCGAGACGCCGCGCGCCGAGACGCCGCGCGCTGACGCGCCGCCCGGGGCACCGGCCGAGGCGTCTGACCCGGCCGTCCACGTCGTCGGGCGCGGCGAGACGCTGTTCTCGCTCGCGCGCCGCTACGGCACGACGGTCGAGGCACTGCGCCGGCTCAACGGCCTCGCGGGCGCGGCGGGCATCGAGGTCGGGCAGCGCCTGCGGCTCCGGTGAGCGGCGCGGACACGCCGGGCGGCGCGCCCGAGTCGTTCGCCGCGCCCGTGCTGCGCTCGCGGCTCTGGACGGGCTACCACGTCCTGCCCGTGCCGGCCGAGTCCGCCGAGTCGCTGCTCGCCGCCGGCACGCGCCGCGTCGTCGCGACGCTCAACGGGCACTCGGTCCGCCGCGCGCTCACGACGCACGACGGCGCGACCGTCCTGATGCTCGGCCGCAGCCTCCTGCGCGCGATGGGCGTCTGCGAAGGCGACACCGTCTTCGCCGACGTCGCGACCGACCCCGAGCCGGACCGCGTCGACCTCGGCGACGCCCTCGAAGCGGCCCTCGCGGACGACCCCGAGGCGGCGGCGCGCTTCTCTGCGTTCACGCCCGGCCGGCAGCGCTCGCTCGCGATCTACGTCACCGGGGCGAAGCGCGCGGAGACGCAGGCCCGGCGCGCGCTCGAGCTCGTCCACAAGATCCGGACGCACACGCTCTACGGCGACACACGCGGCGAGCCGTAGCACCGGCGGCGCAAAAAAGAGCGGGGGCATGGTCGCGCGGAAGACGTCCGGTGTGTATCGTCGGGCCACCCCGTCGCCACGCGCCCATCCGCCGCCATGTCCCGCGCCATTCGTCTCGCTGTGTGGCTCGCCGTAAGTGCAGTGGGGGGGGCGTTTAGTGTGTCCGCGCAGACGCCCGGCGGCGTCGTCATCCGCGAGCGGGTCGAGGTCACGCGCGCCGCAGCAGCACCGGCGGTGGCAGCGCGCTCGCTCGCCGACCCATGCGCCGGACCGGCCGTAGCCTACGCCGTCTTTACCGGCGCAGGCTACAACCCGTCCGGTACCGGACAGTCCACGCCCAGGACGTTCGGGGCTCCGCTCTCGGGAACGCTCGCCGTCAGCGGACCCTGCGACAGCGCCTCCGGCGCGCTCACCGACGGGTTCGCGCTTGCCTTCGACGATCCGTCCAACGGCATCTTCTACTACACGCCCGTCGGCGAGATCGTCCGGCTTCCGCTCTCGCCGACCGCGCCGCTGCCGGGCTTCTCCGTCACCATCGCGGGCGAGACGCACACGCAAGCGGAGCCGCTCCACTTCGGGTGCTGGCAGGCCTACGGGGCTACGTGCGACCGGCGTCCGCCAGCGCTCGTCACGGCCGAGATCGGCATCGCGTCTGGCGTCGATGGATGGGCGACGGGCCACGCGCACGTCTGGCCGGACACCGTCGCCTGCGGCACGACGACGCCGCTGCCGGTCACGCTCACCAAACCGGACGGGACGGAGGGCTACGTCGGGCCCGGAGCCTCGCAGAGCTTTCAACTGCCCGGCTGGCGGCCCGAGACGCTCGGCTCGCTCGTCTACGACGGTGCGCGCGGTGGCGCGTTCTCTGTGCCCTATGGCGAGACCCGCGCCGGCGGCATCGCCTACGAAGCGCCCGCCTGCGCGGCGATGACGGCTCCGACCGGCGCGACCGTCTGGGTGACCGGGATGCCTGGTGGGACGCTGCTCAGCGACTTCATCACGGTCCTGCCCGCGCCGCCGGCCGCGCTCCGGGTCACGGTAACGCCGGACACGCTGGCAGTCTACACGTCGGCGTACGTGTCAGTCTCCGCGGTCACGGCGAGCGGGGCCCCGGCGTCGCTGCCGTCGAACGCGCCGGTGACGCTCTCGGCCTCGGGCCCCGGCGAGTTCAGCTACCAGCGGTACGCCAGCTCGTACAGGCTCTACGGGCCGACGATCACGGTCCCCTACGCCGGTGCGACCGGAGAGGCCGGGATGCTCCTGTTCACCGCGACCGGGGCGACGCCCGAGCGCGACACGCCGGTCACGATCACGGCGGCCGGCGGCGGGCTCTCCGGCGACACGACGCTCGTCGTCCTCGGCCGGCTGCGCCTCGACCTCACGGCCGAGCCGGACTCGGTCGCCACCGGCGGGCAGTCCGCGCTCACATCCGTCCTGCGCGGCGAGGGCGCGGACGCCTTCGACCCGGCGGCGACGCTGACGTTCGCTCTCGACTCGCCATCTATGGGCACGCTCCGGCGGATGCTCACCGACAGCACCGGGACGACGCTCACCGGCATCCCGCGCGCCGAGGCCGCGGCGGGCGGGGTGACGTTCGTGGCCGTGGCCCGGCAGCCGCCGCCGGTGCTCGCGCGCGGCGACAGCACGGCGGCCCTCCCGTTCCACGCCGGGGCGGTCATTCGCGCGTTCGTGGAGAGCCGGCCCGCGCTCGCGGACACGGCTGTCGTCACGGTCGGCGGCCGCTCGGGCCTGCGCCTCTCGCTGGACTGCGACGCCAGCGGCCGCTGCACGGTCACGCTCGCCGCGCCGGACCTCACGCCGTGCGGCGGGACGTACCCGCCGGTCGTACTGACCGTGCGCGGCACGGGCGGCCGGTTCGAGTTCGGCGGGCAGATGGTGACGGTCGGGCCGGACGGGGGAACGGTGACGGTGCCCTACGCGCTGGTTGCGAGCGCAGGCGTGTCGTTCGTCGCCACGCAGACCTGCCGGCTGAACGAAGCAACGATGCAGGCAGGCTTTGCGGCCCCGGTCTACGACTGCGACGGCGAGCCCGTCCTGTCCGGCGACGCGACGTTACCAGGGACGACGGTCGGAGCAGAGGCACCAGCGTGCCGACTCGATCTTGTGGCGGTGCCGGACACGGTGCAGACTGGTGGAGAAGTCCGTTTCACGGCGACGGCACCCGGCCTCAGCCCAACGGCAATTGTCACGCTATCCGTCTCCGATCTGTCACTCGGAGGGTTCGTCTTGGGCGTGCCCGTCGCGCGGGGTGCGGCAGCAAACGGTGCCGTCATTCAGAGAATTCGTTCTGTAACGACTTCGCTAAGTTCTATCGGCGAGGTGCGTTACCTCGCAGCGGACGATGTCCCGACGGTGTCGATCGTCAAAGTTGCCGCAAGAGCAGACGCGAGAACAGGTACGGCGAACGTGACCATCATCCCGCCCACGCCCCAGCTGCAACTCCTGAGCGCCAATGACTCGCTCTACACCCGAGGATATCTGATGGTCAGCCGATTTAGCGCATCAGATGGTGGACTCCGAGCTACTGGCGGGTTTGACGCTCCGGCCTCTGACAAGGCAAAGCGGGCGTGGTATGACCCGTTCTCCCAGCCTATGGTGGTGCCCGCGTCGTTCGATGCGGTAGATCTCTACACGGTTCGCCCGGAGGTGGAAGGCATAGCTGCCGGTCAGGCAGTCACCTTCAGGCTCCGCGTGCAAGGCTCTGGCTGATCTGACCCCGGCCTGACGGACAGACGGTTAAGGGTTTACTTCCAACCCTCGACCCCACGTCCATGCCTGCCACACGACGCTCGTTCACGCCCGA
>JAYWIE010000023.1:0-5369 GCA_043789155.1 Rubricoccaceae bacterium
GGTTCGCGACGGGCGACGCGGGCCGGCTCGACGCCGCGGGCCGGCTCGTCGTGGCCGGGCGGCTCGGGACGCGCTTCGTCTCGGGCGGCGAGAACGTGCAGCCCGAGGCCGTCGAAGCCGCGCTGGCCGCGCTGCCGGGCGTCGCCGAGGCCGTCGTGGTGCCCGTGCCCGATGCCGAGTGGGGCGCGCGGCCGGTCGCGTTCGTCCGGACGGAGAGCGGCGCGCCGCCGGACGCCGGGGCGATCCGGGCGGCGCTGCGGCGCGTGCTGCCGCCGTGGGCCGTCCCGGTTGCCGTGCTCGCGTGGAGCGGCGCGGCCGGGATGAAGCCGGACCGGACGTCGCTGACCCGACTGGCCCAGATGCGGTTTAAGGTTTAACGTTTAAGGTATTTACACACCACCCTTAAACATTAAACCTTAAACCGCATTTCCCTCACCCGAGCACCGTCGCGCGGAAGTCCTCGACCTCGGCCCCGTCGCGCAGCGACTTCAGCCACGCCTGCGCGACCTGCTGGCGGCGGCGCTGGAGCAGCTCCTGCCGGATCGTCGTGCGCAGCGCGGGCGTGAGCTCGGCCGGGAGGCCGCCGCGGAGGGCCGTCGTCTGGACGACGAACGCGGCCTGCTCGCCGGCGACGACGCCCGAGCGCTGGCCCGGCTGCAGCCCGAACGCGGCCCCGACGAGGCGCGGCTCGGTGCCGAAGCCCTGTGCGGCGGGCGTGTTCATCGAGAGGCCCGGCAGCAGCACCTGCGACTGCCCGACGGCCGCCGCGACCGCGGCGAGGGTGGCCGTCGGCGTCACGGCGGCCGTGAGGCGCTCGACCGTGACCGCCTTCTTCTTCTCGAGCGTGACGTCGGTCTCGATCTGGTCGCGGACGTCCTCGAACGGCCGGATGCCCTCCGGCGTCACCGAGACGACGTGGACGACGGCGAAGCGGTCGCCGGCGTCGAGCGGGTCCGAGACGGCCCCGACCTCGGCCGTCCGCAGGAAGCGGATGAGCTCGCGGCCGACGTCGAGCGAGGGCACGTAGGGCTGGTCCTCCTGGACCTCGAGCGGCGTCACCGTGAGGTTCTTCTCGCGGGCGGCGTCGCCGAACGGCGTCTTCTCTTCCTGGATGTTGACGACCACGAAGTCCTCGGCGGCCTCGCGCACGGCGTCCGTGTTTGCCTGCACCGGGCGCGCGATCTGGACGAGCTCGGCCTCCTGCGCGCTGCGGCCCTCGACGAGGATGAGGTGCTCGCCGAACTGCGTCCGCACCGGCCCGACGACCTGCCCGACGGGCGCGCCGAAGACGGCCGCGTCGAACTCGCCGACCATGCGGCCGCGCGCGAACCAGCCGAGGTCGCCGCCGCGGCCCTTGTTGGACTCGTCCGTCGAATACTGCTGCGCCGCGGCCGCGAACGTGATCTGGCCCGACGCGATGCGGGCCTTGAGCGCCGTCGCCTGCGCGCCCTGGCCGGCCGGCAGCAGGATGTGGCGCGCGTGGACGAGAGGGCTCGCGGCCGCGCGGACGCCCGTGATGCGGGCCACGACGACCCGGTCCCCGGCGACGACCGGCCCGACGACGCGGCCGACCTGTAGGGTCTGGTAGACGGCCGAGGCGAGCTCGGGCGCGAGGTCGCCGGCCGAGACGTAGGCCGGCGCGGCGTCGCCGCCGAACGAGTTCTGGCGGGCGTAGGCGGCCGGGTCCGCCGCGGCGGCGAAGGGCCGCGCGAGGCCGCGGATCTCGCCGATCGCGCGCGCCGAGTCGGCCCGGGTCGGGGCCTTGTCGAACGAGACGACCTCGACGGCCCACGTCCGCGCGCGCTCGTAGTCGTCGCGGTGGGCGTCGTAGTAGGCGCGGAGGTCGGCGTCCGAGACCTCGACCTGTGCGTCGGGCACGTCGGCGTAGCGGAGCGCGACCGCGCGGGCGTCGGCCGTCCGGCTGCGGCGCACGAACTCGGCGTCGACGTCGGCGTCGGACACGCGGACGGCCGCGCTTACGAGGGCCTGGAGCTTGGCCGTGCGGCGGTTGCGGCGCACCTGCTCCTCGATGGCCCCGAGCTGCTGGATGACCTGCGGGTCCGCGCTCGCGGCGGCCTCGGCGAGCTGCCCGCGGTTGACGCCGCCGGCCCCGTCCGAGAAGACCTGCGCGATGAGCGGGTCCGGCGTGTCGCCGTTGATGAGCCCGAAGACCTCGTCGTCGGTGACGCCGATGCCGAGGCGGTCCATCTCGCGCTCGACGAGCGCGTTGGTGACGAGCTCGTCGTAGGCCTGCGTCTCGATCTGCTGGCGGACGGCGCTGTTGACCTCGACGCCCTGCGCCTGGTAGCCCTGCACCTGCTGCTCGACGCGGTTGTTGAAGAGCTCGGCCTCGACCGGGATGCCGTCCACCGTCGCGATGTTGCGGCCGGTCCCGCCCATCCCGACCGAGTCGAAGGCACCCGAGTCCTGGAGCACCCACAGGATGCCAAACGAGGCGATGAGGATCCACAGGATTGCGCCCGTGCTCTCCCGCATCTTGTTCATTACGCCCATTGCACGTCCGCCGCGGCGGTGGAAAAGTCTGGCACGAAACGGGGCCGGCACCCGGAGGTACCGGCCCGCAGAGTCGGCCAAGCTAACCCGCGCGGGCGGGCGCACCGGGGGAAAAATCCGCGCAGAGGCTGCGGCAACCCGTCTGCCCCGGCCGGCGTCACCAAGCCACCTCGCTTCCGGAACGCCGATGGTCAGGCCGCTGCTGTTTGTCGTGCTCGCTGCCGTGGCGGGGTGCGATGTCCGCAACACCGTGACGGTCGTGAACGCGAGTGGGCGGGCCGTGGACGCGCTCGACCTCGGCGTCGCAGAGCAGGCGTTCCACCTCGGCCCGCTCGCGGCCGGCGAGGCGCGGTCCGTAGCCTTCACTCCCACCGCCGACGCCTAGATCTCGGTCTGCGTCGGCAGGGACGGAAGGCGAGCGTGCGCCGATTACGGCTACGTGACGCACAACTTGATTCAGGCGCACGTCGTCACGGTCCTTCCTGAAACGGTCCGATACACGGCCCGCTGACGGCTTCCTGTCCGGGTCCGGCGGTGCAGCCGGCCGGGCGCTACTGGTACGTCCGGTCGAGGATCGAGGCCGGCGGCGGCGGGGCGGTGCGGACGAGCCAGACGACGGAGGCGAGGCAGGCGACGCCGAGCGCGGCGAGGATCGAAGGCGACATGGGGCCGGGGGCGTGTGGGCTACTGGGATCGGCCGGCCGCGCTGCGCCGACGCCCGGCACGCGTTTATTCGCCCGTTTCGTCGCGGTCGTCGGCGTAAAACGGGTTCGATTCGGGGACGTCCAACCCGATGTACATGCGCGACATACGGACGTAGTGGCGAGCGTTGGCCCGGTTCCGCTCGACCTCAGCGTCCGTGAGCATGCGCACGACACGGGCGGGGCTGCCGAGCACGAGCGACCGCGGCGGGACGACGGTGCCGCCGGTCACGAGCGCGCCCGCCCCGACGATGCTGCCGGCCCCGATGACGGCCCCGTCCAGCACGACCGCGCCCATCCCGACGAGCACGTCGTCCTCGAGCGTGCAGCCGTGCACGACGGCGTTGTGCCCGACGGTGACGCCGGCCCCGATGCGGCACGGGTGCGTCCCGCGCGAGACGTGGACCGTCGCGCAGTCCTGCACGTTCGAGCCCGGCCCGACGGCGATCCAGTTCACGTCGCCGCGCATCGACGCGCCGTACCACACGGACGCGCCCACGCCGAGCGTGACGTCGCCGACGACGGCGGCCGTCGGGGCGACGAAGACGTCCGAGCCGAGGCGCGGCGCGCGGCCGAGGAAGGGGAGGGTCATGGGGATGCGGGATGCGGGATTCGACGGGGACGTCCCCGTTTGTTCCGGTCCCGCGCCCGTATCCCGTAGAGACGCCCCGCTGGGGCGTCTTCTCCACCGTCCCAGATGCCGCGACGTCCCCGCCCGCCGCGACGCCCCCCCATGACGTCCCCGCCCGCGAGGTCCGAACCGCGGCGGGGCGGCCGCGTTGCAGCCGGCCCTCACCCCGCCGCCGTGGCCACGATCGACATCACCCGCCCGCACACGCTCGGCCCCGCCGGGGCCCGCCGCGCCGCCGACCAGGTCGCCGCGCGGCTCGTCGCCGAGTACGGCGTGCGGTCGTGGTGGGACGGCCCCGCGCTCCACGTGAGCGGCCGCGGCATCGACGGCCGCCTGGACGCTGGCCCCGATACCGTTCGCGTGACCGCGAAACTGGGCCTGCTCGCGCGGGCCTTCGCCGGGCCGCTGCGCCGCGAGATCGAGCGCGAGCTCGACCGCGTCGTCCCCCTCTCCTGACCCCCGCCCCGATGTCCGTCACGACCCCGGTCCGCCGCTTCGTCCTCGACCGCCTGTACCCGCTCGCGCTCGACGGCCTGCCGGGCCTGCCGCCGCCGGCCGTCCTCGCCGCCGAGGTCCGGCTGGGCGACGGCGACTTCGACGACCACTTCGACCGGCTCGTCCGCCGCCACGTCGCCATCACGACCGCGGCGGGCTTCGCGAGCGGGCTCGGCGGCTGGCTCACGCTGCCCGTCGTGCTGCCGGCGAACCTCGCCGGCGTTGCCCTCGTGCAGCTCCACATGGTCGCATCCGTCGCCGCGCTCGCCGGCCACGACCCCAGCCAGGCGCACGTCCGCGAGCAGGTGCTGGGCTGCCTCGTCGGCATCGCCCCGCAGGACCCCGCGCGCGACGCCGACGCCGAGACGCTGGACCGCGTCGGGCTGAAGCTCGCCGAGAAGGGCCTCAAGCTCGTCGTGTCGGGCGCGATCCGGACGGCCACGTGGGGCGCGAAGAAGGTCGCCGAGGGCGTCCAGGGCCGCGTGCTGCGCGGCATCCCGCTCGTCGGCGGCGTCATCGGGGCCGTCGCCGACGGCTACGTCACGATGCAGGTCGCGCGGACGGCCCGCGACACGTTCCAGGGCGGCCTGCCGCACCACGACTTCCCGCCGCAGGCTGGCGACGGCCTCCCCGCGGGCGTCGTCGCGCCGGCCCCGGCCGCGCCCTCCGTGGCGTAAACCGGGAGGACGGAGGGCAGGGGGCAGCTCACGGCCTTGCACGCTCTCGCCCGTCTCCTCCGTCGCCCGTTCCTCCTCCATCTCTCTCCTCCCTGATCCCAATGGACACCATCCCCACCGACACGCACGTCGCCGAGATCTCCGCGACCGTGGACGAGCTCGAGCGCGGGCTCACCGTGCTGCCGCTCTCGAAAGGCATCAACCGCATCGACGACTGGCGGCGCAAGATCCTCGCGACCGACAACGCCGACCTGCACCCCGTCGCGGACGCGCTCGGCGACCTCCACGCCGCGCTCACCGGCGAGGGCCGCGACAGCGCCACCATCGCCCGCCTGCTGACGACGCTCGGCG
>JAYWIE010000024.1:0-1546 GCA_043789155.1 Rubricoccaceae bacterium
CGCGCCCGGCTTCCGGGCCTACGGCACGCCGGACGGCTACCGCTGGTACCTCGGGCAGGGCGCGGCCGCGGGCCTCGGCGACCGGTATCTCGGCACCGACAACCGGACGTGGAACCGGATGATGGAGCACGGGACGTACGACGCCTTCTGGCAGGCGCGGACGCCGCTGCCGCACCTCCGCGACGTCCGCCCGGCCGTCCTCGTCGTCGGCGGGTGGTTCGACGCGCAGGACCTCTACGGGCCGCTCAAGACCTACCAGACCATCGAGCAGCACAACCCGGGCGCGTTCAACGTCCTCGTGATGGGGCCGTGGTGGCACGGCGGCTGGTCGCGCGGCGCGGGCGACCGCTACGGCGACTTCTACTTCGGCCAGGCGACCGCCGCGTTCTACCGCGAGCGCATCGAGCGGCCGTTCTTCAACGCCGTCCTCAAGGACGGCGGCACGCCGGACCTGCCCGAGGCGTCGGTGTTCGTGACGGGCTCGAACGAGTGGCACGGGTTCTCGGCCTGGCCACCGGCGGAGTCCAGCGCCCGCCGTCTCTACCTCCAGCCGCGCGGCGGCCTCGGGTTCGGCGCGCCGACCGGTGCCGGCGACGTCGCCGAGTACGTCAGCGACCCCGCCCGGCCGGTCCCCAACACGCCGCAGATCGTCGTCACCCGCGACGACCGCTACCTCATCCAAGACCAGCGCTTCGCCTCGACGCGCCCGGACGTGCTCGTCTTCGAGACGCCCGTGCTCGACGCCGACGTCACCGTCACCGGCGACCTTTTCGCCGCCCTCTTCGTCTCGTCGACCGGCACCGACGCCGACTTCATCGTGAAGCTCGTCGATGTCTTCCCCGGCGACGCGCCGTGCGAGCTGCCCGACGCGCCGTGCTCCGTCCCGATGGGCGGCTTCCAGATGATGGTCCGCGGCGAGGTGATGCGGGCCAGGTTCCGGAACAGCTTCGAGCACCCCGAGGCGCTCGTCCCGGGCGAGGTCGCCCGCGTCCGGTTCGACATGGAGGACGTGGCGCACACGTTCCGCCGTGGCCACCGGATGATGGTTCAGGTCCAGAGCACGTGGTTCCCGATGGTCGACCTGAACCCGCAGCGCTTCGTCGACATCTACCACGCGACGCCGGCCGACTACCAGGCGGCCACGCAGCGGGTCTACCTCTCGCCGGAATACCCGTCCCACCTCGAGCTGCGTGTGCTTGAGTAAGCCGCGCCGTCCTCTCGCCGCCCCGGCCTCCCGCGGCGCTCACCCGTGAGGCCTGTTTCGATGCGCCGTCTCCCCGTCTGGCTGCTCGCGCCGCTCGTGCTCCTCCCGCTGATCGCCGCCTGCGCGAACGTGCGGGCACCGGCGGTGACGCCAGCACGATTCGGCCACACCGTCCTGGACACGCTCACGTCCGCACGCTACTCGGGGCGCGGCTACGACCCGTCCGGCGGCGCTGCCCGTGCCGCCGACTTCCTCGCGGGGCGCTTCGCGGAACTGGGCCTGACGCCGATGGGCACGGACGGCTACCGCTTCCCGTTCGCGTTCTCGGTGGCGCAGGCCTCG
>JAYWIE010000025.1:0-1542 GCA_043789155.1 Rubricoccaceae bacterium
CGCGCCCTCGACGTGGCTGCCGAGCGTGTCGCCGGCGGGGCTCACGAAGCGGACCTCGACCGCGACGTCGGCGAGCGAGCCGAGCAGCGACGACGTGAGCAGGCCGGCCGCGAGGTCGTCGAGGACCACGCGCGACGAGTCCGCAGGGCCGGCCCCGACGCGGCGGACCGAGTCGGCCGCGGCCACGGCGGCGAGCAGGGCGGGCCGGAGCGCGTCGTCGGCGCGGGCCTCGGCCAGCACCTGGTCCACGGCGAAGGCGACGCGGCTGTCGCGGCCGTCGGCGAAGGCCTGCGCGGCGTCGGCGAGCTGCGCGTCGGTCCGCTCGCCGAGGCCGCCGCGCATCATGCCGTAGAGGACCGGCGTGAGCACGAGCGCGCCGACGAGCGCGCCGCGGAAGGTCAGCGGCCACACCCAGCGCTCGGGGCGGCCGGCGAGCGTCGCCGCGAGCGCCCCGCCGAGCAGCGCCACGGCCACGACGGGCCCGGCGGCGACGGGCACGCCCTGTGCGGCCACGACGAACGCGGCCACGGCCGTCGCGAGCACGCCGACGGCGGTCGGCGGGGCCCAGCCGCGCGCGCCCTGGCGGTCCAGCCCGGCCCACGCCGCGACGACGCACGCCGCGACGAGCCCGACGGCCGACGCGAGCAGCGCGGCGAGCGAGCCGAGCACGACCACGAGCAGGCCGTCGAGCACGGGCCCGGTCTGGTCCGTGTACCCGATCGTCGCGTCGAGGACGGCCTGCCGCGCGACGCCGCCCGCGGCGAGCGCGACGGCCGGCGCGACGGCCGCCACGACGGCGATGCCGACGATGCGGCGCACGCGCGACCGGGTCCCGCTCGCGGCGGCGGCCGCGGCGTAGCGGAGCGCGAACGCGAGCACGGCCCCGGCCCCGGCGAGGACGGCGACGGCCGTCAGCGCGAGGTCGCCGGGCGAGCGGAAGAGGCCGTCGCCGGCGTCGAGCGCGAGCACGGCCGGGTCGAAGAGGGCCGCCGTGCGCTGCGCGCGGTCCAGCCACCGCACCGGCACGTCGAGCGCGAGCAGGCCGTAGCGGACGGCCGCGAGGGTGGCCAGCGTGAGCGCGAGCAGCGCGCCCGCGCGGACCCACTGCACGCGGCGGTTGTCGCCCTCGGCCACGCGGACGCGCGCGAGCGTCGCCGCGACGAGCGCGGCCGTGAACCACAGCAGCAGCAGCGTCGCCCAGAAGGCGGCCCACGCCTCGGGCCCGCGCCGCGCCAGCGCCGCGAGCGCGCGCGGCGTCGGCACGCCGGCGATCACGCGGCCGACGAGCCCGCCGCCGGGCCCGCGCAGCGCCTCGGCGTCGGGCACGCCGCGCGCGTCGCCGAACGCGACCGTGAACGGGACGGCCACGCGCGGCCGCCACTCGTCGGCGACGTCGTAGTCCTGGAGGTAGCGGTTGCGGACGGGCACGGCGGCCTGCGCCAGCCGCACGACGCGCACGGCCCCGACGACGCGGCCCGCGCCGTCGCGGACGGGCGTCCAGAGCGCGAGCGCGCGCCGGCCGGCGTCGTCGCGGACGGTCTG
>JAYWIE010000026.1:0-1542 GCA_043789155.1 Rubricoccaceae bacterium
CTCATGATGCGCCACTGGAACGCCTGGGCCGACGGCACCTACAGCCACCTCTTCGTCGCCGAGATCGGCGCGGACGGCACGGCCGGGCCCGCCCGCGACCTCCTCGCCGGGCAGCGCGTCGACACGCCGCTCGCGCCGTTCGGCGGCATGGAGCAGGTCGCGTGGACGCCCGACGGCGAGGCCGTCGCGTACACGGCCAAGCTCTCGGCGGGCACGGACTACGCGGTCTCGACCAACTCGGACGTCTTCCTCGCCAACGTCGGCACCGGCGCGACGGTCAACCTCACGGCGGGCATGATGGGCTACGACACCGAGCCCGCCTTCTCGCCCGACGGCCGCCGCATGGCCTGGAACTCGATGGCGACCGACGGCTACGAGGCCGACCGCAACCGCATCTTCGTCCGCGACATGGCGTCCGGCGCGACGACCGAGCTCACGGCCGGCTTCGACGACAACGCCAACAGCCCCGCGTGGACGCCCGACGGGCGGACCGTCCTCGCGACGACCGAGACCGACGGGACGGTCCAGATGCTCGCCTTCCCGGCAACAGGTGGCGCGCCGCGGCGCGTCACCGAGGGCGTCCACAACGTCGGCGCGTTCTCCGTCGGTGGGACGGCGGCCCGCCCGGTCGTCGTCGCCGAGCGGCAGTCCATGATCGTCCCGACGGACCTCTACCGCGTCGACCTCGCCTCGGGCGCGATGACGGCGGTCACGGCGGCCAACGCCGAGCGCCTCGCCGGGCTGGCGCTGCCGAGCGTCGTCGCGCGCCGCGTGCCGACGACCGACGGCAAGACGATGCTCGTGTGGGAGGTCCGCCCGCCCGGCTTCGACGCTACGCGCCGCTACCCCGCGATCCTGTACATGCAGGGCGGCCCGCAGTCCGCGCTGACGCAGTCGTTCTCGTACCGCTGGAACTTCCACGCGCTCGCGGCGCAGGGCTACGTCGTCGCCGCGCCGAACCGCCGCGGCATGCCCGGCCACGGGACGGCCTGGAACGAGCAGATCTCGGGCGACTGGGGCGGGCAGGCGCAGACGGACCTGCTCTCGGCCATCGACGACCTCGCCGGCGAGCCGTACGTGGACCGCACGCGGATGGCCGCTATCGGCGCGAGCTACGGCGGCTACTCGGCCTACTGGCTCGAGGGCCACCACGCCGGCCGTTTCAAGACCATCGTCTCGCACGCCGGCGTCTTCGACCTCGAGAGCATGGCCGCGACGACCGAGGAGCTCTTCTTCGTCGAGCACGACTTCGGCGGGCTGCCGTGGGACGCGCCGCGGCCGCCGTCCTACGACCGCTTCTCGCCGAGCGACTTCGTGGCCGCGTGGGACACGCCGATGCTGATCACGGCCGGCGAGCAGGACTTCCGGGTCCCGCTCACGCAGAGCATCGCCGCCTTCACGGCCCTGCGCCGGCGCGGCGTCGAGGCGCGCTTCCTCTCGTTCCCGGCCGAGGGCCACTGGATCAACCGGCCCCAGAACTCGCTGCTCTGGCACCGCGAGGTCTACGGATGGCTCCGGCGCTTCCTGACGCCGTAGCGGCCC
>JAYWIE010000027.1:0-1541 GCA_043789155.1 Rubricoccaceae bacterium
GTACGGTGACCGTCTGGACTGGGGCCACCAGCGGGCCATACTGCGCGCGTTTGACGAGCTCCAGATCCGTCCCGTCCAGCGGCAGTTCGCGGCTGGCCAGTGGCAGCTGACGTCCCTCCTGGACGACGCCGGCATCTACCAAGACTACGTGGCGGAGCACGCCCGCTTGGGGGCGAGCAAGCGGCGCGTGCGCGTCTACCCGTGGCCGGCTTCCGGGCCTGAGACGGGGCGACGCGCCCGTCGCGAGGCCGCCACCCGCGAGTTCCGGCTACTCGACCGGGCCGACATGCACCCCGGCATCCTGCGCGCGCACTCGCTCGAGGAGACGGAGCGAGGGCCGGCGGTCGTCTTCGAGCACCCCGACCCATCGGATCGCCTGGACAGGTTTCTGGTGCGCCGCGGGCCGGCGCTCGACCTGCGCCAGCGCCTCCGGCTCGTCCGCGAACTCGCCGACGCGCTCACGTGGGCGCATGGACAGGGGCTCTTCCATCGGACGCTCACCCCTGCCGCGGTGCTCGTCGTCCGGCCTGACGACGAAGCGCCCACGGTCAAGATCCTGAACTGGCAGGTCGGGTCCCTCGCCGAGGCGACCGTGGGCGGCGGTACCCTGACCTGGCACGATTTCCTGCAGGTGGGGCTGGCGGGGCGCGATGCAAACGCGGTCTACCTTGCCCCTGAGCTCCGAGGCGGCGGGCGACCGGACGCGGCGCTCCTCGACGTCTTCTCGCTCGGTGCGCTCACCTACCACGTCCTGACCGGTCGCGCCCCGGCGCAGACGGCCGAGGAGCTCCTCCAGCGGCTGCGGGATGGACGCGGGCTGCGCCTCGCGGCTGCACTCGATGGCGTCGATGCCGATCTCGACGCGCTCGTGCAGCTCGCCACGTCGCCAGACCTCGCAGACCGGCCGTCGGCCGCCGATTTCCTGCGGGACGTCGAGGCGATCCTTGGCGCCATGGCGCAGCAGGAGGTCGCGCCTGAGCCAGGGCGGTGGACGCACCCGCTCGACGCCGAGCAGGGCTCGGAGCTGGAGGGCGGCTTCGAGGTGCGACGCCGGCTCGGCTCCGGCTCCACGGCTCTCGCGCTTGAAGTCGTCCGCGATGGGCGCATCGGAGTTCTCAAGGTCGCCCGCGAGCACGCGCTGAACGACCGGCTTCGTCAGGAGGGCGAGGTGCTTCGTCGCCTGCGCCATCAACACGTCGTCGAGCTGCTCGACATCGTGGAGGTAGGAGGTCACGTCGCCCTCTTCCTCGAACTCGCCGGCGAGCAGACGCTCGCCGAGCGACTTCGGAAGGAGGGAGCGCTCACCCTCGACCTGCTGCAGCGCTTCGGCGAGGAGCTGCTCGTCGTCGTGGACTGGCTAGAGCAGCAAGGCATCCCTCACCGGGACCTGAAGCCCGAGAACGTCGGTGTTGGCGAGACACCGCAGAAAAAGCTGACGCTCAAGCTGTTCGACTTCTCGCTGAGCGCGACGCCGGCCGACAATGTCCGCGCCGGGACGGCGGGTTATCTCGATCCGTTCCTCGAGGAGCGCCGTCCGCGGC
>JAYWIE010000028.1:0-1541 GCA_043789155.1 Rubricoccaceae bacterium
GGTGGCGACCATCCGATCCTTGGCTTCCTCGAGAAACCGGATCACCTGCTCACGACCAACGCCAGGAAAACCCGCGAGAAACTCGTCGATGGAATCCCCAGCCTCGAGGTAGTCGAGCAGGGTTTGCACTGGCACCCGCGTGCCTGCGAAAACAGCGGTGCCGCCCATACGAGCGCGCTCGGGCCGACGGTGGCGAGCTCGACGCGCGTCGCGAACTGGCGGTAGACGCCGGCCGCGAGCCGCGCCGAGACGCCCCGGAGCGGGACGCCGAGCAGGCGGTCCGCGGCCAGCGCGTCCAGCCGCAGCGCGAGCCGGGGCTCGGCGAGGACGTCGCCCGAGGCGGTGAGGGCCGTGAGGCGGAGGCCCGGCTCGAGCGTCCACCGCTGGCCGAGGCGGTGCGTCGTCTCGGCGAACGCGGCGACGCGGGCCTGCGCGTGGCGCGCGTCGAGGCGGCGGAAGGCGGCGGCACCGGCTGCCTCGCCGAAGAGGTGGAACCGGTTCTGGACGACGGCCACGTCGAGCCCGGCCGTGGCCTCGTGCCCGGGCGCGAGCGCGACGGCGACGACGCCGTCGAGGCCGGCGTCGAGGACGGCGTTGCCGGTGTCCGCCGGCGGGCGGGCGTCGAGGAACGCGCCCACGCGCGCGCCGGCGGCGTCCAGCGGCTCGGTGCCGTCGAGGCCGGCGTCCGCGCCCGTCGCCGTCGCGTAGCGCTGCCGGAGCGCGTGGTGCGACAGCCGCGCGCCGGCCTCGACCCGGACGCGTGCCGACACGACGGCCTCGGCCCGCGCGGACGCGGCGAGGTTGGTCCAGGCCGTCGCGTCGCGGGCGAGCAGCACCGCGCCGGGGTCCGGCCCGGGCGGGCTCCCGGCGTGCGGGGCCCCGGCGGCGAGCGTCTCGGTCGCGACGGCCGCCGCGCCCCGGTAGAGCGAGGCCCGGACCGACCGCAGCGGGCCAAGCCGGACGCGCGTCGCGGCGTGGACGTCCGAGAAGGCGACTGCGGAGCCCTGCCGGTGCGTCTCGTAGCGCGGCCGGATGGCCGTCCCGTCGAAGGCGGCCGCGAGGACCGGGTCGACGGCGTTCCACTCGCGCACGGCGCGCGCGAGCGCCGCCGGCGCGCGGACGTCCCACAGGCCGCGCCGGACGGCCACGAGCGACGTCGCCTCGACGGACTGTCCGCGCCACGTCCCCATGCGGGCCGCGCTCCGGACGCGCGCGCTCGCGGCATAGGCGTCGCCCTCGGCGGCCACGGCGATCGCGCCGGGCGGCGCGGCGAGCCCGTGCTCGGCCTGGAGCACGCCCGCGAGAAACGACCCGTGGCGCGCCCCGAAGCCGGCCTTGCGGACCGTCACGCGCCCGACGGCGAGCGGGCTCATCGCGCCGAGCATCGGCCCGACGGCGAACGGCTCGTAGACCGTCGCGCCGTCGATCTGGAGCACGTGCTCGCCGGGCTCGCCGCCCTGGAGCGAGAGGCCGTCGCGGAAGGTCCGCTCCGAGACGCCGAGCAGCGTCTGGAGCGCCGGGCCTTCTATAGCGGACGTGAC
>JAYWIE010000029.1:0-1540 GCA_043789155.1 Rubricoccaceae bacterium
CGAGCCCGGCGAGGGCGACGCGGGCACGTTCCGCGTCCATTGCAAGGTGACGTTTATCGTCGAGACCGGCGCGTCGCTCTAGCGACGCCTCGTCGCAGCGGCCGTGCATCCTGCGCGCGGCCGCTGCCGTATCGTGCGGCCTCCCTCTGACCCTCGCCCGACCCCCATGCGCAGTACCGGTGCCATCGTCCTCCTCGTCGTGCTCCTCGTCGTCGGCTTCGCCGGCTGCGCGGGCTGCGGCAGCTACAACAGCCTCGTCCAGCAGGACACCGCCGTGACCACGGCGTGGTCCGACGTCCAGACGCAGTACCAGCGCCGGGCGGACTTCGTCCAGCAGGCCGTCGCCATCGTGCGCGGGCAGGCCGACTTCGAGAGCGAGACGCTCCAGAACGTCATCGAGGCCCGCAGCCGCGCGACGTCGATCAACATCTCGGCCGCCGACCTCGACGACCCGGCCAAGGTGGCGCAGTACCAGCAGGCGCAGGCCGCGCTCGGCCAGTCCTTCGGCCGCCTCCTCGCGACCGCCGAGGCCTACCCGACGCTCCAGACCAACCAGGGCTTCCTGAACCTCCAGAGCCAGGTCGAGGGCACCGAGAACCGCATCGCGACGGCACGCCGCGACTACAACCAGGCCGTCGGCGGGCTCAACGCGCGCATCCGGACGTTCCCGACGAGCCTCGTCGCGGGCATCGCCGGCGTCTCGCCGCGCGCGCCCTTCGCCGCCGACGCCGGGGCCGAGCGCGCGCCGCAGATCAACTTCGGCAACTAGAGCGGCGCGCAGGTAGGTGTCATCCTGAGCCCCGCGAAGGATCTCGACTCCCATGTCCAAGTCGTCGCTACCGGCTGCGACAGCGCGGACGGACGGCGTCGAGATCCTTCACATTCGTTCAGGATGACATGAGACACATAAAGCATCCTGATCTCCACACTAGCGTGCGCTCCGGTCTTCTCGCTGTTCTCCTGCTCGCCGGCGCGGCGGCCTCCGTGGCCGTCGCGCCGGCGGCCGCTCAGTCCGCGACGGTCGCCGCGGCGCTGCCGCCGCGGCCGAGCCCGCCGCGCCTGGTCAACGACCTCGCGGGCCTGCTCGCGCCGTCCGAGCGCGACGCGCTCGAGCGCAAGCTCGTCGCCCTCGGCGACTCGACGGGCACGCAGGTCGCCGTCGTCATCGTCAACACGACGGACGGAATCTCGCCGAACGAGTACGCGACCGAGCTCGGCCGCGCGTGGGGCGTCGGGCAGCGCGGGACCAACAACGGCGTCGTGCTGCTCGCGGCGATGCAGGACCGCAGCGTCTACATCGCGACCGGCTACGGGGCCGAGGGCAGCCTGACGGACGCCGTCGCGGCGACGATCGTCCGCGAGATCATCGTGCCGCGCTTCCGCGAGGGCCGCTTCTACGACGGCCTCGACCGCGCGACGGACGCCATCGCCGCCGCGCTCGCCGGCGAGTTCACCGCGCCCGCGCAGGGCAGCGGCGACCCCGGCGACGTCGGGACGCTCGTGTGCTGCCTGCTCATCCTGTTCGTGTTCCTGCTCGTGA
>JAYWIE010000030.1:0-1539 GCA_043789155.1 Rubricoccaceae bacterium
GCTGACGGCGGACGACGTCGAGGTCGTCGGGTACGACCCGCAGCCCGCCATCCGCTTCCCCGTCGCCGTCTGACACCGCTGGCCCGGCGCGGGCGGCCCGGCGCGGGCGACCCGGCGCGGGCGGCATCCGGGTCGCAGAAGACGCCCCAGCGGGGCGTCTCTACGGGGCGCGGGTCGGACCAAACGGGGACGTCCCGGTCCAATCCCGCATCCCGCATCCCGCATCCCGCATCCCGCATCCCGCATCCCGCATCCCGCATCCCGCATCCCGCCATGCCCGACCTGCTGCTCGCCCTCGACCAGGGCACGACGTCCACGCGCGCCGTCCTGTTCGACGCCGCCGGTGCGGTCCGCGGCCTCGCACAGACGCCGCTCGCGCAGCACTACCCCGCGCCGGGGCGCGTCGAGCACGACGCCGTCGAGATCCGCGACGCGGCCGTCGCCGTCGGGCGCGCGTGCCTCGCCGAGGCGGGCGTGGCGGCCGGCGACGTCGCGGCCGTCGGGATCGCGAACCAGCGCGAGACGACGGTCGTGTGGGACCGGCGCACGGGCGCGCCCGTCGGGCCGGCCATCGTCTGGCAGGACCGCCGCACGGCCGGCGTCTGCGCCCGCCTCGCCGCCGACGGCCTCGGGCCGCACGTCGAGGCGACGACCGGGCTCCGGCTGGACCCCTACTTCTCGGGCACCAAGCTCGCCTGGGTCCTGGACCACACGCCCGGCGCGCGCAACCGCGCCGAGCACCTCGCGTTCGGGACCATCGACGCGTGGCTCGTGTGGTGTCTCACGGGCGGGCCGGACGGCGGCGTCCACGCGACGGACGTCACGAACGCCTCGCGGACGATGCTGTGGGACCTCCGGCGGGCGCGGTGGGACGACGAGCTCCTCGCCGCGCTCCGCATTCCGCATGCCGTCCTGCCCGACGTCCGGCCCTCGTGCGGCAGCTTCGGGACCGTCCCGGCGGCCGTCTTCGGGGCCGAGATCGCGATCCGCGGCGTCGCCGGGGACCAGCACGCGGCGCTCGTCGGGCAGGCGTGCCTCGGGCCGGGGCAGACCAAGGTCACGCTCGGCACGGGCGCGTTCCTGCTGATGCACACCGGGGCGGTGCCCGCGCGCTCGGCCCACGGCCTGCTCACGACGGCCGCCGTAGACGTCGGGGCCGGCACGCCGGGCGCGCAGTTCGCGCTCGAAGGCAGCGTGTTCGTCGCCGGCGCAGCCGTGCAGTGGCTGCGCGACGAGCTCGGCGTCGTCGGGTCGGCCGAGGAGACGGCGGCCCTCGCGGCGTCCGTGCCGGACGCCGGCGGCGTCGTGTTCGTGCCCGCCTTTACCGGCCTCGGCGCGCCGCACTGGGACCCGGCCGCGCGCGGCCTGCTCGTCGGGATCACGCGCGGGACGACGCGCGCCCACCTCACCCGCGCGACGCTCGAGGCGCTCGCGTTCCAGACCCGCGACGTCGTGGACGCGATGGCGGCCGACGCCGGCCTGAGCCAGCCTGGCCCGCCCGCGCTGCGCGTGGACGGCGGGGCCGCGCGCAACCCGGTC
>JAYWIE010000031.1:0-5339 GCA_043789155.1 Rubricoccaceae bacterium
GTCGCGGTAGCGGAAGTCGAAGACGCGCCCGGAGGCCGAGCCGACGATGCGGAACTTGGCCGGGCGCGCCGGCTGCCCGATGGCCGCGATGGAGGTGTCCACAGGGACGTCGGCGAACTCGATGCGGAGCTCCTCGGGGTAGCCCGGGCGGCGGCGGTTGGCCGGCAGCGCGGGCGCGTAGCGCGGCACGAGGCGGGCCGTCGTGGCGCTGCCGGCCACGAAGCCCGAGCGGACGGTGTCGATCGCGACCGTGCGCCGCGTGGTCACGACCGGCAGCAGGCCGAGCGCGGCGAGGCCCGTGCCCGCGCCGGTGAGGTCGGTCCCGGTCGTGAACAGGACGCGGTTGGCCGTGACGTCCGTGAGCGTGTAGCGCTCGGCGCGGACGCTGTCGGCCGAGCTCTGGAACGTGATCCGGAAGGTGTGGCCGTCCGGCACGACGTCCGAGTCGATGACGCGGACCGTGACCTGGCCGGTGCCGGTGCCGGCGGTCTGGGCCGGGGCCGCGGCGGTGGCGGTGACGTAGCCCGGCACGCGGGGCTCGGGGCGCACCTGGACCACGTTCTGCGGCAGGATCGTCCCGCCGCGGGGCGTCCGGCTGACGGGCGCGGCGCTCTCGGACGGCGAGAAGTTGTCGGCGGGCGAGCCGCGGTCGTAGGCCGTGACGGCGTAGTAGTACTGCTGGCCGTTGGTCACGGTCGAGTCGACGAACGAGTGGACGATGCCGCGGTCGGTCCCGAGGAAGTACTGCTGGCCCTCGACGGCGATGGGCGAGAAGCCGGTGACGCCGTTGACGAGGTCGAACTGCTGGACCGGCAGCCCGATGGGGCCGTTGCCGCGCGGGTTGTCCTGCGCCGCGCGGCGCGAGTCGAGGAAGTTGGGGTCGGTGCTGCGGTAGATGCGGTAGCCCTCGAAGTCGTTGGTGTTCGTGACCGGGTCGATGCCGCGCTCGGCGGCGTCGTCCCAGTAGAGCGTCACGCGTCCGTCGGCGGTCTCGGCGCGGACGGTCGGCGTCGGCGGGGGGACGGCGAACTGGTAGTTGGCGTCGTAGATCTGGCCGACGGTCTGGACGGTCTGGCGCAGGCCGATGAGGTCCGGCGCGTAGGCGAGCGCGAGGCTGAAGCGCTCGCGCGCGCCGGCGGGCAGCCGGAAGGCCCCCGAGGCGAAGAGGAACGCGATGTTGTAGTTGGTCGCGAGCGGCGGGTCGAAGGCGACGCCCGGGTTGGGGTTGGTGAACTGGTCGTGGAGCCGGCGCGGCCAGCTGCGGCCGTCGTCGTAGAACACGACGCCGTCGGTCTCCTGGTTGGGGTTGCCGGCCCCGGCGCGGATGCGGTTGAACTTGAAGCCCGTGAGCCCGATCTGGTCGCTCTCCTCGAGGTCCGTGCGGTCCACGTTGGGCTCGCCGTTGGTCGGCGCGCCGTCGCCCTCGCCAGTGTCCTGCGTCGCGGGCACGCCGTCGGCCCCGAGGTCGTGGAACTCGGCGACCCAGTCGAGGTCCTCGTCGCCCGTGAACCAGACGCCGGCGGCGAAGGCGGGGCGCTCGGCGAGCGGCCCGTTGGAGGCCTCGAACGCCGCCAGGTTGTAGCGGGCGGCGACGGCGGCGCGGATGGCGTCCTGGCCGTCGATGCGCGCGCCGGGGCCGTTGTCGCGGCGCTCGTCCGTGATGCCGTCGGCGTCGTTGTCGCGGCCGTCGAAGGGGTTGCCGGGCGTCTCGAGGTAGGCGTAGCCGAGGTAGCCCGTCGGCGAGCAGTTGCCGCGGAGGTCGACGCCGCGCCCGCCGTTGTCCCACGTGTAGACGAGGTCGAGGTCGGAGGCGAGGCCGTTCTGGGAGTCGTAGAAGGCGTTGTCGTCGTCGGACTCGAAGATGCCGTCGCACGAGAGGGCGGACCCGCCGACGCCGGAGTCCATGTAGAGCCCGAACACGATGTTCTCGTAGTCCGTCGTGGACTCGTTGACGATGTCGTAGTGCCAGAAGATGACGTCCTGGCTCTGCGGGTTGGCCCACTGGAAGCCGCGGACCTCGACGCGCAGGCCGAGCCCGCGGCGCGTGCGGTCGCGGGCGTCGGGGAAGAAGCCGGGCACGGCGTAGGCCTGGTCGTCCATCACGGCGAAGCTCTCGAGGTCGGCCGCGGGGCGCTTGCCGAAGTAGCCGTTCCACGAGCCGGACCAGCCCGGGTCGTCGGGGTCGTTGAGCTTGTCGACCCAGCTCGCGGGCCACGTGCGGGGGTCGTTGGAGAGCGCGAGCGAGCGGCCGGCGTTGACGGCGGGGTCGGTCTGGAAGTAGCCCGGGCGCGGCTCGAAGCGCTGCGCGCGGTTGGTCTGCGGGTCGATGGCCTGGCGCTCGCGGAAGCCGGTCTCCATGACGTAGGTCGTGCGGCCGTCCTCGGTCGTGACCGGCGTGAGCACGAACGGCGTGATGCCGTCCGAGTAGTTCATGCCCGTGCCGCGCGGGGCCTCGGCGGAGTGGTAGACCGAGAGGTCGACCGTGGCGGGGTCCGGCGGGAAGTCGCCGACCATGCCGAAGTTGTAGAACCGCGTCCGGAGGCGGTTGGCGTCGAGCTGGCCGAGGCGCTCGGCGTCGATCTGGCCGCGCAAGGTGGGCGGGACCGTCGGCAGGAGCTGGGCGCGCGCGGGGCCGGCGCACAGCAGCGCGGCGCACAGGAGCGCGAGGGCGGTCCTCGGCATAGGCCTCGGGATAGAACGCGGCGTCGCGCGCCGGGTCGGGGTAGGGCGGAGGGTCATCGGCTGGCGCGGAAGGAGACGCCGATCTCGACGCGCCGCGGCGCGGCGAAGCGCGTCGGGTCGTTGAGGATGGCCTCATTCGAGGCCGGCGCGAGCGTGTAGAATGGGCTGCCGGTGGTCGAGAAGACGAAGCCGTTGGCGAAGCGCGTGTCGAGGAGATTGAAGACGCGCCCGAAGACGGTGGCCGTGCCGCCGCCGAGGCCGAAGAACTTCTCGGCGCGCAGGTCCATGCGGAAGGCGAGGGGCTTGCGGGCGGCGTTGGCCCCGAGGCTCGAGTCGAAGCCGGGCAGGCCGATGTCGGGCGTGTACGGCTGGCCCGTCCCGAACTGGGCGACGCCCGTGATGCTGAAGTCGTCCGGGCGGCCGAGCGTAGCCGTGGCGTTGATGGTGTGGCGCTGGTCCCAGTTGAACGGGACGACGCGCGGGCGCCGGTCGCCTCCAGCGGCGGCGGACGTCGCCGTCTCACGCGGGTCCGACGAGTTGCCCTGGGCGAGCTGGAGCGTGTAGTCCAGCGTCGACTGGAAGCCGACGGCGTCGCGGGGGCCGAAGCGGCGCTGGTCCAGCGAGACCGTCAGGCCGCGGACGTTGCCGAAGTCGACGTTGGTGAGGCGGGCGTACTCGGCCGCGGCGTAGGTGCTCACGAACTCGACGCCGAGCAGGTCGCGGATGTCCTTGTAGAAGACCGACGCGTCGAGGCCGACGAGGCCGGCGACGGCGGCCTTGAAGCCGAACTCGTACTGCGCGGTGAACTCGGGCCGGAGGTCCGGGTTGCCGAGCACGCCGTAGGTGATCGCGCCGGCCTGGAGGTCCCGGAGGACCGAGTAGTCCGCGTTGGCGAAGAACGTGCCGAGCCCGGGCGTCTGGTAGAAGTGGCCCCACGAGAAGAAGAGGCTCGCGCTGTCCGTCACGGGGAAGCTCACGCCGAGGCGCGGCGCGAGCACGACCTTGGTCGTCGTGCCGACGGGCCGGCTCTCGGGCGCGCCGGCGATGGCGTTGGCCGGGTTCTGGAGGTCGCTCGGGATGGTCGCGTTGGCGTCGAAGAGCTCGGCGCGCAGGCCGAAGCGGACGCGCAGGTCGCGCCACTCGACGCGGTCCTGGAGGTAGGCCGCGGCCTGGACGGGCGCGTACTGGCGGACCTGGAACTCGGGCAGGCTGTCGTTGCGGACGAGCCCGCCGCCGGCGAGGCCGGTGAGGAAGCCGCCGGGCGCGCCGAAGCGCAGGCCCGCGCGCTGGACCTCGACGCCGGCCTTGAGCAGGTGGATCTGGGTCACCTGCCACGTCGCGGAGCTCTTGAGGATGAGCGCGTTCGTGGTCTGGACGAAGCGCCCCGTGTCGACGCCCTGCACGACCGTCCCATCGGTGAAGGCGTTGACCGTGCGCGGCGGGCCGGAGGCGGCGTAGCCCGGGTCGTCGAGGCTCTCGAAGGCGTAGTCGCTGAAGTCGACGTAGTTCTGCCTCACCGCGACGTCGTAGAAGAAGCGGCCCGAGAGCGCGTGCGAGAGGTCGAACCCGTGCACGATGGTCGTCTGGCGCTGCGTCCGGAGGCCGTCCGGGTTGAGGCGGAAGGCGTAGGAGCCGCTCTGACCCTCGCGGGTGTTGGCGAGGACCTGGTACGAGAGCCGCACGCCGGGCAGCAGCGCGCGCGTGGTGAGCTTGGCGAGCCCGCCCCACTCGCGGCTGGGCCGCAGCGCGACGGCCGTGCTGTCGCCCGAGGGGCGGAGCACGCCCGTCTCGAAGTCGGCCGAGTCTGCGGGCATGAACACGCGGCGGCCGGTGAAGAAGCCGTCGTCGGTGATGCGCTGGCCCGAGACGAGGAACGTCGCCCCGGCGAGGCCGAGCGGGCCGCTGAGGCTCAGCTGGAGGTTCTGGCGCGCGAGCGGCGACACGCGGCCGATGTCCGGGATGTCTTGGCCCGAGCTCACGTAGTCGCCGCCGAAGGCCTCGGCCGAGACCTCGTAGCGGTCCGGGTCGCCGTCGCGGAGCACGGCGTTGACGACGCCCGAGAGGGCCTGCCCGTACTCGGCGTCGAAGGTGCCGGAGATGACCTGGACCTCCTGGAGCAGCGAGCGGTCGATGCGCAGCGACGACTCGTTGGTGTAGGGGTTGTTGACAGTCACGCCGTCGACCTGGTACTGGACCTCGGCGCGGCGGCCGCCGCGGAAGTGCCCGTCGACGACGCCGGCCTGGAGCCCGACGAGGTCGTTGACGTCCTGCACGGGCAGCACCTCGATGTCCTCGCGCGAGAGCACGGCGACCTGGCTCGTCTGCGTCACGTCGACGACCGGCTCCTCGGCGCGGACGACGACCTCCTGGCCCTCGAACGCCTCGTCCTGGAGGACCACGTCGAGCTCGGTCGTCTGGTCCGAGACGACGCGGACGTTCTCGAACCGCTGCGCCGCGAAGCCGACGAACGAGACGCGGACGGTGTAGGTGTCCGGCGACAGGTTCAGGAAGACGTAGTAGCCCTCGTTGTCGGTGACGGCCCCGCGGCCGGTGCCCTCGAGGAGGACGGTCGCGCCGGGGAGCGTCGCGCCCGTCGCGTCGGTGACGACGCCGGCGAGCTTGCCCGTGGCGAGGCCGGCTGGCAGAGCCGCCGCCGG
>JAYWIE010000032.1:0-5326 GCA_043789155.1 Rubricoccaceae bacterium
CTCGCGGGCGTCCGAGCCCATCCACGGCAGCGAGCCCTGCGGCCAGATCAGCAGCCCGACCGGCGTCGCGCCGCGGCCCGGCTTCGAGACGCGGGTGACGCCGGGTGCCAGCGCCGAGTCGGCCGGGGTCCAGTGGCTCAGCAGGCGGTCCGAGAGGTTGGCCAGCAGGTCCACGCGGCCCTCCGCCTCGGCCGTCCAGCGCTGCGGCGCGAGCCCGGGCTGGACGATCCCGATGCGGGCGTAGCCCGCCGGCGTCTCCTGCTGCCCCGCGACGGCCGCGCCGTAGGCCGCCGGCAGCGCGATCAGCACGGCCACGAGCGCGACCGCGATGCCGCTCTCGCCGATCGACGACGCCCACGCCACGTCGCGGCGGAGCATGTCGATCGCGCCGGCGCGGCGCGCGGGCTGCACCTTGACGAGCGGCAGCGTCGAGAACGCGGCCACGTTGAGCAGCAGCACCCACAGCGAGAGCAGCAGCACCCCGCCGACGTCGGCCATCTGCACGAACGGCACGCCCTCGACCTGCGTGTGCCCGAGCAGCAGCCACGGCACGCCCAGCGGCAGCGACACGAGCGCGAACTCGGTCGCGAGCACGCCGAGCACGAACGCCGAGAGGCCGGTGATGAGACCGAAGCGTCGCCGGACGATGCCGGCGAGCGTCGCCGCGGTGACGAACGGCAGCGGCAGCACGAGTAGCCCGAGCCCGCCGGCCACGGCCACGCCGGCGTCGCCGTTGAGGAGCACCCAGAAGCCGCTCGACACGGACAGCGCGAGCATCAGCGCGTACGTCTCGCGCGCGCAGACGCGCCACGACGCCTGCTCGCTCCACCGCACCAGCAGCGGCACGAGGCAGACCCACGCGAGCGGGTAGAACCCGACAGGAGGCAGGCTCAGCGAGAGGCCGAGCACGCCGGCGAAGGCCCACCCGAACGAGCGGAGCGGGCGCGTGAGCGGCGGCCGCCCTGCGGCGGAGGGCGTCGTCTTGGCGCGGGTGGGCGGCATGACAGGGTGGAGCGGGGAACCGTGTATCGGCCGCGCACACGCCGCATTAAGCCCGGACGCACGAGAGCCGGCACGCGCACACACGTCGGCACACACGCCGGGCCGCACCGGGGGCCGGCTATCTTGGGCGCTCCGCCCACCCGACTCCCGCGCGTGCCTGTCCTGACCGTCTGCAACCACAAGGGCGGCACGGGGAAGACGACCTCGTCGGTCCACCTCGCCGCCGCACTCGGCCACAGCGGCCGCCGCGTCCTCGTCGTCGACCTCGACCCGCAGGGCTTCCTCACGCGCACGCTCGGCCTCGCCGAGCCCCCGCCCGAGGCGTCGTCGCTCGCGCTGCTCGACGCGACGGCGGACCTGCGCCGGATCCCGGTCCAGCACGCGAGCGGCTTCGACGTCCTCGGCTCGTCGATGGCCCTCACGCGCTCGCTACGCCTGCTCACCAAGCCGACCGACGTGCTCTGGCTGCGCGAGACGGTCGCGGCCGGCCACGGCTACGACGTCGTCCTGCTCGACACCGCCGCCGCGCTCTCGGTCTACACCATGAACGCGCTCGTCGCGGCGGACCTCGTCGTGATCCCGGTCACGCCCGAGTACCAGCCCGTCGTCGGGGCCGAGCAGACGTGGCAGACGTGCGGCCTCGTCCGGGCCAAGCTCAACCCGCGCCTGCGCGAGCCGCGCTTCCTACTGACGCAGGTCGACGCGCGCCTCTCGCGCCACGAGCGCTACGCGACCTACCTGCGCGACAAGTACGGCGCGGCCGTGCTCCGGACGCCCATCCGGACGTCGTCGTCGCTCGCGTCGACCGCGCACGACGGGCGGACCGTGTTCGACGTCAACCAGAACGTCCGCGGGGCGGTCGACTACGCCGCGGCCGCGCTCGACGTGCTGGCCGTGTTCGAGACGACGTCTACGGCCCGCCCGCCGGCCGACCTCGCGCCGCCGGAGCCGACGCCGGCCGAGACGGACGCGCTCAGCGCCCGCCCCGCGCCGGTCGCGTGGACGACCCTGGACCAGCTGTGACGCGCCCGGCTCTCGCCTGCTCGCTGCTCGCCGCCAGCTCGCTGCTCGCCGCCTGCGCCGCACCCCGTCCCGCCGTCCCGACGTCCGCCGCCCCGACGTCAGGCCCGGCCGCCGAGGCGCGCTCGCCCGGCCCGCTCACGCGCGCCGAGCGGACCGATTTCCGCGAGACGTCCGCGTACGCCGACGTCCTCGCCTTCCTCGACGCGCTGCCCGCGGACGCGCGCCGCCACCGGACCGCCTTCGGCACGACGGGCGAGGGCCGCGCGCTGCCGCTCGTCGTGTGGGGCGCGCCGGACGCCACGCCCGAGGCCGTCCGCGCCACGGGCAAGACGCGCGTGCTCCTCTTCGCCAACATCCACGCCGGCGAGGTGGACGGCAAAGAGGCCCTCCTCGTCCTCCTCCGCGACCTCGCGGCGGGCCGCCACGACGCCTGGGCGGACAGCCTCGTGCTGCTCGTCGCCCCGATCTACAACGCGGACGGCAACGAGCGCGTCGACGTCGGCAACCGGCCGCTGCAGAACGGGCCCGTCGCGGGCATGGGGCAGCGGCCGAACGCGGCCGGCCTGGACCTCAACCGCGACTTCGCCAAGCTGCGCGCGCCCGAGACGCGCGCGCTCGTCGGGCTCATGCGCGCCTACGACCCGCACGTCGTGGCCGACCTCCACACGACCGACGGGACGCCGATGGCCTACGGCCTGACCTATGCGCCGGGCCTCAACCCGGCCACGCCGGCCGCGATATCGGACGATCTTTTCGGCCGCTGGCTGCCCGAGATCTCGTCGCGGCTCGCGGCCACGGGCGGGCCGCTGAGCTACCACTACGGCAACGTCCCCGGCGCGTTCGGCGAGGAGGCCGCGGCCCCGCGCGGCTGGTACTCGTACAGCGCCCAGATCCGCTACTCGGCCAACTACGTCGGCGCGCGCGGGCGCTACGGCATCCTCTCGGAGTCCTACAGCTACGACCCGTTCGAGACCCGCGTGCGCTCGAGCCGCCGCTTCGCCGAGGAGATCGCGGAGCAGGCGTGGCGCGAGGCGACGCACGTGCGCCGGGCCGTCGAGGCGGGCGACCGCATGACGGTCACCGGGCAGGACGTCGCGGTTCGGTCCACGTTCGAGGCGCTCCCGGCCCCGGCCGAGGTGCTGCTCGGGCGCGTCGACACGCTCGCGAACCCGGTCTCGGGCGCGCCGATGCTGCGCAACACGGGCGCGGTGCTGCGCGAGACGATGCCGGCCTACATCCGCTTCCGGGCGTCCGAGACGACGCGCGCGCCGCGGGCGTACGCCGTCCTGTTCGGGCCGTGGCAGGCGGGCGTCCGCGAGCTGCTCGACCTCCACGGCGTGCCGTACACGCTCGGGTTCGTGTGGGGCACCGCGCGCGAGGGCTTCCGCGTTGACAGCGTCCGGGTGTCGCCACGGCCGAGCGCGAACGCGCCCGGCGTCGAGGCGTTCGGGGCGTGGGTGCCGGTCCCGGCCGAGGCCGGCCCGCCGCCGCGCCTCGCCGCGGCGCTGCTCGTGCCGACGTCCGGCCCGCTCGGCCGCCTCGCCGTGCTGCTCCTCGACCCGCGCTCCGACGACGGCGTCGTCGCGTGGGGCCTCGTCCCGCCCGACGCCCTCGCCCCGGGCGACCTCGCGCCGATCCAGCGCCTCCCTCGATGACTCGCCTCTCCCGATGACCCGCCTCCTGCTCGCCCTCACTCTCGTCGCGTTCTCCGGCTGCCAGCCCGGCACCGCGCCAGCGGCTACGGCCTCGGGCGCGTCCGACATCATCGAGGTCGCCGACGCCGCGACGCTCGTCGAGACCGTGGCGGCGCTGGACAAGCAGGTCGTCGTGCTCAACTTCTGGGCGACGTGGTGCGGGCCGTGCATCGCCGAGTTCCCCGAGCTCGTCCGCTTCGACGCCGAGCACGCCGCCGAGGACGTCGAGGTCCGCTTCGTCTCGGTCGACGCCCCGGCCGACCTCCCGGCCGTCCGCGCCTTCCTCGACGAGCACGGCGTCTCGGACCCGTCGTTCCTCTACACCGGGCAGGGCGACATCACGTCGGCGCTCGCGATGGGCGTCGGCGGGGCGGTCCCGGTCACGATGGTCCTCGACGGCACGGGCGTCGTGAAGGACGTCACCGTCGGCACGATCCGCTCCGACGACCTCGCCGCGAAGGTCGCGGCCGTGCGCGCGGGCGAGACTCCTTCTTAACTACCAGTTTGGAGTTTGAAGTTTGGAGAGGACCGGCATCGCGATCTGTTTGTACGGAATGCCCGCCACCTATCCTGTCTCCAAACTTCAAACTCCAAACTGCATTTTCTGAATGATCGATTCTCCCGCCGACCTCGACGCCCTCGTCGAGCGCTGCCTCGCCGCCGACGCGGTCATGCTCGACACCGAGTTCGTCTGGGAGCGGACGTTCGTGCCGGCCCTCGGCGTGGTCCAGGTCGGGCTCGGGCCGGACGATGTCCACCTGCTCGACGCGGCCGCGCTCGATCTCGCGCCGCTCGGGCGCGTGCTCTCCGACCCCGGCACGCAGGTCGTGCTGCACGACGCGGCGCAGGACCTTCAGATCCTCGCCCGCGCGACGGGCGCGCGCCCGCGCAACGTCTTCGACACGCAGCGCGCCGCCGGCCTCGCCGGCCTCTCGGGCTCGTCGTCCCTGCAGGACCTCGTCGAGTGGGCGACGGGCGTCTACCTCGAGAAAGGCGAGACGCGGACCGACTGGCTGCGGCGGCCGCTCAGCGGCAAGCAGGTCGAGTACGCCCTCGACGACGTCCGCTACATGCCGGCCGTGCGCGACAAGCTCCTCGCCGAGGCCGCGGCGCGCGGGCGGATGGACTGGATCGCCGAGGAGATGACGCGCTACGAGGACCCCGCGCTCTTCGAGCCAGCGGACGACATGGAGGCCGTGACCCGGCTCAAGATCGCCGGCATCGGGCGGCTCTCGGGGCAGGCGCGGTCCGTGCTGCGGCACCTCGCGGCGTGGCGCGAGCGCGAGGCGCGCGACCTCGACCGCACGCGGCGCATGGTGCTGCCGGACGAGGGCATCCTGGACCTGGCCGTCCGCGCCCCACAGTCCGACGACGATCTCGCGCGGACGCCGCTGACGGACAAGCAGCGCGCGCGCTTCGGCGCGGGCATCCTCGCCGCGGTCGCGGCGGGGCACGCGGCCGAGCCCGAGGCGGCCGAGCGCCGCGGCCGGCCCGGGCCGGAGGACGAGCGCGACGCGGCGCGGCTGCTCGTCGCGCAGGCGTTCCTCGCCGGCCGCTGCGCCGCCGAAGGCGTGGACCCGGCCCTCGTCGCGCCCAAGGCCGTCCTC
>JAYWIE010000033.1:0-5321 GCA_043789155.1 Rubricoccaceae bacterium
GTGCGACCGGCGGCGCAGCGGCGGTGGCCGCGAGCGGCACGTCGGCCTCACCGGAGCCGCGGCGCACGCGGACCGTCGCCGTGGCCCCGGGCGGGACCGCGGCGGCCCGCCGCTGCCAGTCGCCGACGGATGTCACAGGCTCGCCGTCGACCGACAGCACGACGTCGCCGGGCTGCACGGCCAGCGTCGCCCCGGGCGTCGTGCCGACGACGCGCACGGCCGCGTCGCGCTCCATGAACACCGCTCCGCCGACGAGCGCGGCCGACGCCGCGGCCGACATGCCACCTCGGACGATGAACGGCAGCACGAGCCGGCCGCCCTCGCTCAGCTGCGTCCTCGGAATGCGCCGGACGTCTTCGGGGCGGGCGACGACGACGACGGTGATGGGGACGGGCGGCTCGCCGAACGACCGTTCGTACTGCGCTGCGGCGAACGAGACCTCCTCGACGGCCTCAACGAGCGCGTCCGGCGTCGGCGCGTAGACGGCTCCGTAGGGCCGCTCGGCGGAGACGAGGCTGTCGAGCAGCGTCTGCGCCGACGCGGTGTGGAAGGCGAGCAGGACGAGGGCGGCGAGAATGCGCATGGATCAGCGGGGAGGGGGGGTGGAGTCGCCGCGGGACAGAACCGAGGCGTCGATGCCGAGCGAGTCGAGCAGGCGCGCGGCGTCGGCGCGCGAGACGACGATGCGGCGGCGGACCGTCGGGACGTCCGGGCCGAGGAGCGAGTCGAGCGCGGCGCGGCGCTGCCCGGGGGGCACCGGCGCGTCGAAGACGACCGCGGCGGCCCCGCGGACCGTGTGGCGGCCGGCGGGGCCGCCAGCGGCCCCCGGCAGGTGCGTGAGGGGCACGAGGCGCGCGCCGGGGCGCAGCAGCAGCCGCACGCCCGGGGCGACCTCGACGACGCGCCGCCCGGCGGGGTCGCGGCCGACGCGCGGCGCGAGCCGCGAGCCGGCAAAGGCGCGGTCCAGCGCCGCCTGCGTCTCGGCCTCCGACAGGCGCGGGCTGAGGCTCACGCCGACCTGCCGCGCCGCGACGACGCCGAGCGGCGTCCGGACGTCGGCCGCGAGCGGCGTCACCCGGACCGGCCCACCCAGCGCGGCCGCCGCCTCACGCGGGGCGTCGGCCCCGAGCACGGCGTAGCGCACGACGGACCGGCCGCCGCCGACGGGCTCGACCTCGGTCCCGAGCCGGCTCGCGGCGGGCACGAGGGCGTCGAGTGCGCGGACGACGGCGTACGGGTCGGCCGCGGTCGTCTCGATGACGGAGCCGAGGCGCAGCGGGGCCGAGACCGGCCACGCGCACGCGCCCGCGGCGAGCGCGAGCACGGCCACGACGGCGAGGCTGCGGCCAGGCCGGCGGCGCGGCGGCCGTGGCCGCCGCACGAAGGCGGCCGTGGCGTCGAAGGACGCCGGCAGCGGGGCGCGGCGGAGGGCGTCGAAGTCGGAGCGCATGGCGTCAGGCGGGCTGGGCGTCCGGCGGGGTCAGGGCCGTCCGCGCCCGCTCGCGCGCCCGCGCCAGCCGCGACTTGACGGCCGACGCGCTGCGGTCGCCCTGGATCGCGGCGATCTCGGCGACCGAGAAGCCGGCGATCTCGAACAGCAGCAGGGCGGCGCGCTCCTTGGGCGCGAGGCGCGCGAGCGCGGCGAGCAGGTCCGCGCGGTCGCCGGCGTCGGCGTCGTCGGCGAAGAGGCCGAGGCGCTCGGCGTCGGCGTCGCCGAAGAGCGGGAGCGCGCGGCGCAGGCGGTGCCAGCGGACGTGCGAGTAGAACGTCCGGGTGAGGATCTGGAAGAACCACGCCCGGAAGAGGGCCCGGTCGCGGATCTGGCCCGAGCGCTCGAGCGCGCGCAGCAGGGCCGACTGAAAGACGTCCTCGGCATCGTCCGGCGACCACCCGGCGCAGAGCGCGCGGCAGGTACGGAGCGCGTCGTCGTAGTGGGGCCGGAGGGCGTCGAGAAAGGCGTCGGGGTCCATCGCGTCGGCTGGGCGTCACGAGGGAGACGCCCGGCGCGGGCCGGCGGTCGCACGGCCGCCGCGAAAACGTCAGGGCCGCCCGCCCGCCGCGGCTATCCGGCCGTCAGGGCTGCCCGAGCGGCTCGTCGGCGTAGATCGCCGTCTCGACGCGGCCGCTGCGCGTGACGGTCCCGCGGATCATGCCCGGCGTGTTGAACGGCGTCGCGGCACGGCCCTGCCGGTCGAGGACGATGACGCCGCCGGTGCCTCCGGCCCGCGTCAGCGTCGTGCCGATGACGTGCTCGGCCGCCTGCGCGGCCGTCTCGCCGAGGTAGGCGACGCGCGAGTGGATGTCGCGGGCGACCGAGAGGCGGATGAAGTACTCGCCGTGGCCCGTCGCCGAGACGCCGACGGTGGAGTCCGCAGCGAACGTGCCGGCCCCGATGACGGGCGCGTCGCCGATGCGGTCCCACCGCTTGTTGGTCATGCCGCCGGTGGACGTCCCGGCGGCGAGGTGCCCGGCCACGTCGAGGGCGACGGCCCCGACGGTGCCGGTCATCTGCGCGGGCGTCGGGAGCGCGCCGGTCACTTCGCGCGCCTGCGCCGTGGCGAGCGCGTCGCGGGACTTCTGGGTGACGAACCACTCGGGCGGCATCGTCTCGAGCCCGTGCTGCCGCGCGAAGGCCTCGGCCCCGTCGCCGGCGAGCATCACGTGCGGCGAGTCCTCCATCACCGCGCGGGCGAGGCGGACCGGGTGGCGGACGGTCCGCAGGCCGGCGACGGCCCCGGCCATGCCGGTCGCGCCGTCCATGACGGCGGCGTCGAGGCGGACCGTGCCGTCGGCGGCGAGCACGGCCCCGCGGCCGGCGTTGAACAGCGAGTCGTCCTCGAGCGCCTCGATTGCGACGCCGACGGCGTCGAGGGCGGGGCGGCCGGCCGCGAGCACGGCATGGCCCGCACGGAGCGCGGCCGCGACCGAGGCGCGGATGGCGGCGTCCTGCGCGGGCGTGTAGCCGCCGCGGCGCAGCGCGCCGGCACCGCCGTGGACGACGAGCACGACCGGATCGTCCTGCGCCACCGCGGCGAGCGGGAGCACGAGGAGCAGGGCGAGGAGGAGGCGCATCACGAGAGGAGGTCGAGAAGGTCGCGGCCGTAAAGATCGGCCTTTCCCGGTCCGATGCCCGACACGGCGAGCAGGGCGTCGGCCGAGCGCGGGCGGGCGGCGGCGAGCGCGCGCAGCGTCTTGTCCGAGAAGACGACGTAGGGCGGGACCTCGCGCTCGCGCGCCTGCTCGGTCCGCCACGCGCGGAGCGTCTCGAAGCGCGCCTCGCCGTCGGCGTCGAGCGCGACCTCGGCCGCGGCGGTGCCCGACGAGCCCGACACGCCGGACCGGGCTCGCGGCGCGCCGTAGGCCGCGACCTGCAATCCGACGTCCTCGCGGTGCCCGAGGGCCTGCGCCCCGAGCGGCGTCAGCTCGACGACCGGGTACTCGCCGCCGCCGAGGCGGAGGTAGTTGGTGAGCAGGAGCTGCTTGTAGAGGCGGTCCACCTCGGCCTGCCCGAGCGTCTGGAGCCGCCCGAAGTAGGGGTGGCGCGCGTACTTGTCCATGCCCTTGGCCTGCGAGCCGGCGAGGATCTTGGACATCGTGAGCCGCCCGACGGGCCACGACATGCGCCGCACGGCGTCGAGCAGGCCGATGCCGATTCGGGCCGACATCGAGAGCGCGTCGAAGGCCGGGATCTCGTCGGGCCGCGCGCGCAGGCGGCCGCGCATGACGCAGGCGTCGCAGCAGACGTCGGGCGCGACGTCGGTCTCGGCGTCGTCGCCGAAGTGGTCCAGGATGGTGCGCCGCCGGCAGTCGCCGGTCTGCGCGTACGAGACGATGGAGTCGAGCTCGGCCGTCTTGCCGTCCGCGTGCGTGTCGGACTTGGCGAGCGCGGCGCGGGCGTCGCGCTCCTGCCACGGGTGGACGCGCCAGACGCGGCTCTGGCCCTCGTCCTCGCGGCGCTCGGCGAGGCCGGACTTCTCGAGGATCGTCAGCGCGACGCGCCCGCCGACGGGGTGCCGGCCCGCGGCCTCGCTCACCTCGTCCGGCTCGCCGCGCGCGAGGTCGTCCTCGTCCACGCGGCGCTCGAGCGCGCGCCACAGCGCGCGGACGTCGTCGAGCTTGGGCGCGGACTGCTCGATGAACCACTCGCGCAGCATGCGGTCCTGCGGGGCGTAGAACAGGACCGCGCGGGCGGGCTTGCCGTCGCGCCCGGCGCGGCCGGCCTCCTGGTAGTAGGACTCGAGGTTCGGCGGGATCGCCCAGTGGGCCACGAAGCGGACGTCGCCGCGGTCGACGCCCATCCCGAAGGCGTTGGTGGCCACGACGAGGTCCAGGCGGCCCGAGAGGAAGCGGTCCTGGACGTCGCTGCGCTCGGCGTCGGGCAGGCCGGCGTGGTACATCTCGCACGGCCGGCCGCTCACCTCGCGGACGAGCCGCATGAGCTTGTCGGCCTCCTTGCGCGTCGAGACGTAGAAGAGGCCGGCCTCGGTCTCGTGCTCGGCGAGGAAGCCGGCGAGCGCCTGCTTCTTCTCGGCCGCGCCGGGCGTCGAGCGGACCTCGAAGAAGAGGTTCGGGCGGTTGAAGCCCGTCACGAGCCGGTCCGGGTCGATGAGCGCGAGCTGGGCCGCGATGTCCGCCTGGACGGTCGGCGTGGCCGTGGCCGTGAGCGCGACGCACGGCGGCGCGCCCATCGCCTCGCGGGCCGAGGCGACGTGGAGGTAGTCCGGCCGGAAGTCGTGGCCCCACTGGCTCACGCAGTGCGCCTCGTCGACGGCGAGCAGGGCGACGTGCGCCTCGCGGAGCGTCCGCGCGAAGCTGGGCACGCGGAGGCGCTCCGGCGCGGCGTAGATCATCGTCAGCCGGCCGGCGCGGAGGTCGTCGAGCACCTCGCGCTGCTCGGCCTGCGTCTGCGACGAGTTGACGAACGCGGCCGCGATGCCGCGCGCGCGGAGGGCGTCCACCTGGTCCTTCATCAGCGCGATGAGCGGGCTCACGACGACCGTCACGCCGCGCGGCTGCAAGAGCGCACCGAGCTGGTAGATGAGGCTCTTGCCGGCTCCGGTCGGCATCACGATGAGCGCGTCGCGGCCCTCGACGACCGGCCGCAGGGCGTCCTCCTGGCCTGGCCGCAGCGCGCCGAAGCCGAAGTAGCGCGACAGCGCCGTCTCGACGGCCCCGCCCGGCGCGAAAGCGTCGGCGCGGCGGGTAGGAGCGGGGGCGTCGGTCACGGCGGGCACGGTGGGGCAGGGCAAGCTACGGGCAGCATGGTCGCTCGCGCGGCTGACACCGGGGCGTCAGTAGGGGGGATGGGGGATGGGGGATGG
>JAYWIE010000034.1:0-1530 GCA_043789155.1 Rubricoccaceae bacterium
GACGAGCGTCACGGCGCGGCTCGCGCCGCGGCCCGCGACGAGCGCGGCCATGTCGAGCGCCTGCGCGTGGTGCGGGATCATGTCCTGCATGAAGCGGACGTCCGGGTCGGGGTCGTCCGACATGCCGGCCATCGCGGCGGGGCCTGTGCCCGCGTGGCCCGGGCCCGCGTGGTCCATGCCCGCGTGCTCCATGCCCGCGTGGTCCGTCTCGCCGGCGGCGGGTGCCGCGGCGGGCGGTTCGGCGGGGCGGGACGCCGTGCAGCCGGCGACGAGCAGGCACAGGCAGGCGGCAAGCGGGCGCATCACGGCGACGTGGGAAGACTGCGCGCAGTATAGCCGCACACGCGGCGCGGCGTATCTTGGCGGCTCGGGTCGAGCGTTTCCGGACCGCCCTCCGGTCTCGCTCCCCGTCGCACCGCTTCGGCGGTGTTGAGCGTCCGAGGGCCCGCCCCCTCGGACGCTCGCTTGCGTTCTGACCGCCGCGACCGCCCGCCCGGGCTGTGCAGAAACAGGCTGGCTAAACTCATGGTTGTGCACGGCGTGCGCACGCCAGGGCCGCTGTGACAGAATCGGGACACCTCCGACGCGATTTGCCCTTCAGCGGGGAGTCGCGGTGTCCGATGTTCACCGCACGCCCTCCCCGTCCCGCCGTGGCCCGCCCTCTCGCGCTCGTCGCCGTCGCCCTCTTCGCCGTCCTCGGCGCGTTCACGACCCGCCTCCCCGGTGGCACGCCCGTCCTCCCGGCCACGACGCTGGACTACACGCCCGTCCTGCCGGGCCACCTCCGCGGGCCGGGCATCCTCGCCGAGGACAACACGCCCGCCGCCAACCCGACGACCGACGACGGCGCGACGCTCGGCCGCGTCCTCTTCTACGACACGCGCCTCTCGGCCAACCAGACGGTCGCCTGCGCCTCGTGCCACCGCCAGGCCGACGGCTTCTCGGACCCGGCTGCGCGCTCGGCCGGCTTCCTCGGCGGCCAGACGGCGCGCCACTCGATGTCGCTCTCGTTCGCGCGCTACTACCCCAACGGGCGCTTTTTCTGGGACGAGCGTGCGGCCAGCCTCGAGGACCAGGTGCTCCAGCCGATCCAGGACGGGACCGAGATGGGCATGACGCTCGCCGAGGCCACGTCGCGCATGGCGGCGGCCGACTTCTACGCGCCGCTGTTCACGCGCGCCTTCGGCTCGCCCGACGTCACGCCCGAACGCATGGGCCGCGCGCTCGCGCAGTTCGTCCGCTCCATGGTCACGACGGGCTCGCGCTACGACGCCGCGCGCGTCGCGAGCCCGCCCGGCCCGCCCGGCCAGCCGCTGACGGGCCTCACGGCGCAGGAGAACGCTGGCCTCGGCGTCTTCTTCGGCCGCGGCCAGTGCAGCCGCTGCCACGGCGGCGACGCCTTCGTCGCCCAGCAGGCGCGAAACAACGGCCTCGACGCGGCCCCGGCGGACGCCGGCGCGGGCGGCGGGCGCTTCAAGGTCGGCTCGCTGCGCAACGTCGCGCTCACGGCCCCCTACATGCACGACGGCC
>JAYWIE010000035.1:0-1527 GCA_043789155.1 Rubricoccaceae bacterium
GCCGCAGCCGCTCCCGGACGCGATCAACCGCCCGCGCCTGACCGACGCCGGGTGGCCCGTCGCGAGCGAGCTCGGCGCGACGCTCCTGCGCGGCGGACGCCTGCTCTACTGGACGGCCCGTGCGGACGCCGAGGACGCAGATCTCTACGTCGCCCCGCCGGCCGGCGGCTTGTTCGGGCGGCCGGTACCGCTCGGCGCACCGGTCAACACCGGCGCGTTCGAGTCCGCCGCGGCCGTCTCGCCCGACGGCCGGCACCTCGTCTTCCAGCGCCTCGGCGCGGCGGACGGTGCCGGACAGGAGGACCTCTACGTCGCGACGCGCGCCGGCGACGCCTGGGCCGACGTCCGGCCCCTCGGAGCGCTCAACACGGCGTCCAACGAGAGCTTCCCGAGCTTCACGCCCGACGGCAGCTCGCTGGTCTTCGCGAGCGACCGCGGCGGCGACTGGTCCGTCTACGTCGTCGCCGCGGCTGCGCTCGGCCTCACCGAGACTCCGTAGCGCCGAGGCCTCGTCACGGACCATCGTTCGCCGTGGAGCGTTTCGGGGCGAACGCGTTCGCTGCCCGTACGCGCGGCGGCGCGTCTCTACGGCGCGCCTCTACGGCGCGCACCGACGTCCGGGCCGCGCCCGTAGCTTGGTCCGCGCACGGCGAACTCTCCACGCTCGGCCGCGCACGCGCGGAACAGCGACGCGCGTTCTCGATAGGACCCCACACACTCTTCCGGACCGATGACGCCGACTGTTGCCGACCCCACGCCGGTCGCCCCCCCTGCCGCTCCGCCGAGCGCCCCGCCGCGCCCGGCCCCCGTCCGCCTCACCGACCGCGCGACGGCCGAGGTGCGCCGCATCATCGCCAACAAGCAGATCCCGGCGCACTTCGGCCTCCGCGTGGGCGTCAAGGGCGGCGGCTGCTCGGGCATGTCCTACGTACTCGGCTTCGACAAGGCCCGCGAGCACGACCTGAGCTTCGCCCTCGACGCGCCGGCGGCCGGTGAGGCCGGCGAGCCGATCACGCTGTTCATGGACAAGCGCCACGGCCTCTACCTCATGGACGTCACGGTGGATTACCACGACGGCCTCGACGCGCGCGGCTTCGTCTTCGACAACCCCAACGCGACCGCGACCTGCGGCTGCGGCTCCAGCTTCTCCGCCTGACGGCCGGGTACGGGGTACCAGGTACGAGGTACTCCTTTCCGATTCCCAGCGTACCCCGTACCGAGTCCCCCGTACCCCACATGGAAGGCAACTTCTCGAACCGCGTCCGCGACGTCATCTCGTACTCCCGCGAGGAGGCGATCCGGCTCGGGCACGACTACATCGGCACCGAGCACCTGCTGCTCGGCATCATCCGCGAGGGCGAGGGCATCGCCGTCAAGATCCTCCGCAACCTCGGTTGCGACCTGTTCAAGCTCAAGAAGGCCGTCGAGGACACGGTCCGCAGCACGGGCGGGACGCTCACCGTCGGCAACATCCCGCTGACGAAGCAGGCCGAGAAGGTCCTCAAGATCACTTACCTCGAGGCCAAG
>JAYWIE010000036.1:0-5305 GCA_043789155.1 Rubricoccaceae bacterium
CAAGCGGACCTCTGCGGCCTGCGTGCACTCTTCTCGCTCGACGCTCAGCCGGGAGCGCAAGACCTCCGCCTTCGCCGCTTTGAGGACAACCGGGACGACCGAGGGCTGCTTGTGTCCGACGGGTATGGCGACGTCGTCTGCACGTTCTTTGAGCCGACGGACGCCGAGTCGAACCGGCTCGTCCTCTCGGAGGGCGTGCGACCGGGTGAGTTCACCGGGGTGTTCAGCGTGACGCTCATTCAAACCCGGGAAGATTGGGAGGCGGGTCCAGACACGCTACGCATCGAGGATGGGCGGATCACGTTCTCGGTCGGGGCTCCGGAGTAGGTGCAGGAGGCGGCAGAACTCGCCGCTGCCACCAGCGGGAAGTCAAGAGCGGAAGGCAATTTCAGTCGCTTGAGTGCGGTGAGTCGTGGGTAGGTGGGGGCGGCGGTGAGCCGGCCGTAGCCTGCCCTGGCGCACGAGGCACTCAGGATGGCCGTTCTGCCGCTACGCAGGACCGGGAAGACGGCCTGTCCGAACACCGTCCGCCGCCCCGACGCCCTCGATGGGGATGACGCGCCGAGGACGGAATCCGGCCCGTGAGAGCCGGTCCGGCGGAGGACCCACACGCCCCGGCTGCGGCACCGTCCCGCGAGCGCGTCAGCCACGCGGCGGCCGTGCGTTGGAATCGTCGCACGGCGTCAGTAGGTTGCCTGCTCACTCGCCCTGTCATCCCGTGCCCCCTATGCTACGTCCGATGCGCCTCGCACTCCTGGTCGCCGTGCTCGCCGCCGCTCCGGCCGGGGCGCAGTCTGCCGACGCACCCGCAGCCGACGCTCGGGCCGCCGGGGCCCGTGCCGCCCGCGCCGCCGACCGCGCGGCGTGGGCACCGACCGCGCGCGGGGTCCGCCTGCTGGGCGGCTACGCCTCGGCGAGCGGCCTCGCGGACCGCTACCGCGCGGCGAGCGTCGAGCCGCAGATCGGCCGCTTCGTCGCCGACGGTCTGGCCGTGAGCCTGCGTGCGGGCGTAAGTGCCGGGCGGGGGACGTTCACGGATACCGAGACGGTCGACGGCGTGACGACCGAGCGGGAGGGCCGCGCAGTGTCCTACGGCGTCACGCTCGGCCCGTCGGTGACGAAGTACTTCGGGCAGGCCGGGGCGGCCGTGTATCCGTTCGTGGGGGCCGGTGCCTTCGGCGTCGTCTCGCGCTCGACGCAGACGCGCGCGGGCCAGCCGGACGATGAATCGACGTACCGGAGCCTGGCCGGCAGTGCCCGCGCGGGTCTCATGGTGCCCGTCGCGCGGAACGTGAGCATCGAGGCGCAGGTGATCGGCAGTGTGTACGACCTGAGCACGCGCGCGCGCGGTACCGTCGGGTTCTCGGCCGGCATCGCGACGTTCCTCTACTGAGGCTTCTCCCGGCGGCGTCTACGGCAGCCGCGCGGCGAGCGCCTCGGCCGGGTGCAGTGCGGCCCGGCCCGTCGTGTGCGCGATCTGCGCCCGGCACGGCGTTCAGGACGTACGTTGCGCCTCATCCTCCCGCTCCTCCGATGACGAAGCTGCTCGAACGCGCGTTCGCCGAGGCCGGTCGCCTGCCGGACGCCGAACAGGACGCCCTCGCCGCCCGCCTCCTCGCCGAGCTCGAAGACGAAGCCGAGTGGACTCGCCGCTTCGCAGAGACGACGGACACGCAGTGGGATGCTCTCGCGGACCTCGCCCGCGCTCAGATTGCCGAGCCCGGCTCGCGGCCCACTCGCGATATGGCGCAGCGTGGCTGAGTCGCGCGTCACCCGGGACTTCTGGAAACGGTTCGAGTCGCTCCCCGGTGACGTCCAGGATCGGGCGCGGGCCGCATATGCGCTCTGGCTCGCCGATGACCGCCACCCGAGCCTCCACTTCAAGCGCGTCAGCGACCGGCAGCCGATCTGGTCCGCGCGTGTCGGGCAGCAGCACCGCGCGGTCGCGTTGTGGGAGCGCGACGCTCCCGTCTGGTGGTTCTGGATCGGGACGCACGCCGAGTACGACGCGCTCGTGAAGCGCCTCGCATAGCTACGGCAGCCGCGCCGCGAGCGCCTCGGCCGGGTGCAGCGCGGCCCGGCCCGTCGTGTGCGCGATCTGCGCCCGGCACGACGTCCCCGCCGCGACCACGACGGCGTGGGGCATCGCGCGCACGGCCGGCGCGAGCCGCTCCTCGCCCATCGCGACCGAGACGGCGTAGTGCTCGGCCTCGTAGCCGAAGGCCCCCGCGACGCCGCAGCAGCCGGCCTTGGTCTCCGAGACGGCGAAGCCCGCCGCCGAGAGGCACGCGGTACTCGCGGACATCGCCGAGAGCGCCTTCTGGTGGCAGTGGCCGTGCACGAGCGCGTCGCCGGCGTCCGCCCGCCACGCGACCCGCGCGAGCGCCTCGGCGTTGGCCTCGGCCCACTCCTCGAACGTCACCGCGGCCGCCGCGACCGCCGCGGCGCGGGCGTCGCCGGGCAGCAGGCGCGGGATCTCGTCGCGCAGCGTGAGGATGCACGACGGCTCGAGGCCTACGATCGCCGTGCCCGCCTCAGCGAGCGGCGCGTACGTCTCGACGAGCCGGCGCGCCAGACGCGTCGCCTGCGCGACGTAGCCCTTCGAGAGGTACGTCCGCCCGCAGCAGCGGTACTCCGGCACGACGACCTCGACGCCGGCGGCCTCGAACACGCGCAGCGCCGCGCGCGGGACGTCCGGCTCCTGGAAGCGCCCGAACGTGTCCGCGAAGAGCGCGACGCGGGGCCGAAGAGAGGAGGAAGGAGAGAAGAGGAAAGAGGGACTTCCCCTCCTCCCTCCTTCCTTCTCCCTCCTTCCTGTAAAGGGCCGCGTCGCAAACGCAGGCAACTCGCGCTCCGGCGCGATGCCGAGCGCGCGCAGGCGCTTGCGGACGATCGGGCTCGCCGCGACGCGGTTGGCGACGTGCGCGAGCGGGCCGGCCGTGCGCCGCGCGAGGACGGGCAGGTGCGCGAAGAGGCGCGTGCGCAGGCTCGGCCGCTCCGTCTTCCACCGCTGCTCCTGCCACGATGTCTTGAGCGCCGCCATGTCCACGGACGCCGGGCACTCGGAGCGGCACGCCTTGCAGGCGACGCAGAGGTCCATCGCCTCGGCGACCTCGGGGCCCGTGAGCGAGCCGAGCCCGCCCGAGAGCGCCTCGCGGAGCGCGTTGGCGCGGCCGCGCGTCGAGTCCTTCTCCTCGCCCGTCACCATGAACGGCGGGCACATCACGCCTACGCCGACCTTGCGGCACACGGCCGAGCCGTTGCAGGCCTCGACGGCCTCGGCGAAGCCGACATCGCGGCCGGCGGCGTCGAAGAACGCGAGGCCCGTCCGGACGTCCTGCGGGTGGTAGTCCGGCCCCATCCGGAGCGCCTCCGTGAGCGGCGGCGCGTCCGTGATCTTGCCCGGGTTGAGCAGGCCCGCCGGGTCGAAGAGCGCCTTCGTGGCGCGGTACGCCGCGTACAGCGGGGCGGAGTAGAAGTGCTCGGCGAGGGCCCCGCGCGCGCGGCCGTCGCCGTGCTCGCTCGCGATGATGCCGTCGTACTTCTTGACGAGGTCCGCCGAGGCGATCGCGATGCGCTCCATCGCGTCGACGGCCGGCTGCGTGCGGAGGTCGAGGAAGGGGCGGACGTGGAGGCAGCCCGCCGAGGCGTGCGCGTACATGACGGCCTCGACGCCGTCGCGCTCCATCACCGCCTCGAGCTCCGCGACGTACGCCGAGAGGTACTTCACCGGCACGGCCGCGTCCTCGATGATCGCCGCCGCCTGAATCGGCAGCCGCGCCGACATCGCCAGCCCGAGGCCGACCTTCCGAACGGCCCAGACGTCCTGGATCGTCGCGTCCTCGATCGCGTCCGTGATGACGGCTGTCGGGCCGGTGTGGCGGCGCAGCCGGTCCAGACCGGCGCGCACGGCCGCGCGGCTCTCGCCGTCGTACTCGACGAACAGGAGCGCCCCGGGCAGGCTGCCGTCGGCGTTGCGCTGCACGAAGTGGAGCTTCGGGGCGTACTCGGTGACGTCGAGCGCGCGCTCGAGGGCCACGCGGTCGAAGAGCTCGACCGAGGCCGGGCCAGTCTCGAGGATGCCCTCGACGTCCTCGAGCGCCGCGCGCCGGCTCGGGTAGTGGACGACGCCGAGCCCCGAGTGCGCTGGCGTCTCGACGAGCCCGACCGTCATGCGCGTCGTGAAGCCGAGCGTGCCCTCGGCCCCGGCCATGAGGCAGGCGAGGTTGCGCGTGCCGTCGTAGGCCCGCCCCGGCCCGCGGTCCACGCGCGGCGCTTCGATGAGCCGCTCGAGCCGGTAGCCGCCCGCGCGCCGCCAGTGGACCGGCGTGTCGCGGTCGATGGCGACGCCGTGGACGCTCAGCAGGGCGTCCATGCCGCGGTAGATCTCGCCTTCGAGGCCGGCGGCGCGCATCTTCGCCGTCCATGCCTCCGGCGACAGTGCCGCGAGGTGTGCCGGGACGCCGCCGCGCAGCAGGACGTCCGCCGTGAGCACGTGGTCGACCGTCGAGCCGTACTGGATCGAGTGCGTGCCCGTCGCGTTGGTGCCGAGCATGCCGCCGAGCGTGGCGCGGTTGGACGACGCGGGGTCCGGACCGAAGCGCAGCCCATGCTTGCCCGCCGCCCGGTTGAGATCATCGAGGATCACGCCCGGGCCGACGGTCGCCGTGCGCGCCTCGGCGTCGACCTCGATGATCTGCGCGAGGTGCTTCGTGGTGTCCACGACGAGCCCGCCGCCGACGGCGGAGCCGGCGAGCGAGCTGCCCGAGCCGCGCGGCAGCAGGGGGATCCCGAAGCGTGCGGCCTCCTCCATCGCCGCCTGCACGTCGTCCGTGTGGGCCGGGACGAGCACGCCGACGGGCATCTCGCGGTAGAGCGAGGCGTCAGTCGCGTAGAGGGCGCGGTGGAGCGCGTCGAGGCGCAGGGAGCCGGCGAGGCGCGGGCGCAGCGCGGCGGCGAAGTCGGCGAGGCGCTCGGGGCTCGGGGCCGGCGTCGGGCGGGCAGAGGTCATAGCGGGTAACGTAGCGCCGGGTGCGGCCGGGCCCGGTGGCCGGGCCCGGCGGCCGGGGCGTCTGTTAAATCGACTTCACAAACGCGGTTCCGCCCGGCCTGTGAGGATCCGCCCGCCGCCGCCCGGGTAGACGCCCGCCGACGCCGAGACGCCCCCGCATGACGCCCCGACGCCCGTCCCGCCCCCGCCTCGCCGCCACGCTCGCGTGGCTGCTGCTCGCCGGCGTGCTGACGGCCGGGACGGTGCGCGCGGCGACGGACGAGCGCGCCCCGGCCCCGACCGAGCAGGACGCGC
>JAYWIE010000037.1:0-1526 GCA_043789155.1 Rubricoccaceae bacterium
CCACGAGCAGCCCGCCGACGACGAGCGCGTCCACAGCCGCCGGCAGCCCGGCGACGAGCCGCTCGACGCCGCGCGCCGCCTCCACGGCCACGGCCCCGAGGCGGCCGCCGAAGACCAGCCCGACGCTCGCGAGCGCGAGCGCGAGCATCGCGACGTCGAGCAGGCGCTCGGCGAGGACCGTCCCGGCGACGGCGACGAACGAGACGGGCCGGCGCGCGGCGACGTTGCCCGCGCGCACGGCCTCGCCCAGGCGCGGCACGGCGAGGTTGACGAGGTAGCCGACGAACACCGACGTCAGCGCGACGCCGAAGGGCGTCGGGCCGGGCTGCGGCGTGCCGTCCGGCTGCGGCAGCGTGTCGAGCAGGAGCGTCCAGCGCCACGCCCGCGCCACGACCGACACCACGGACACGGCCGCGAGCGGCGCGAGCCAGCCCCACGCGCCGTCGCGGATGGCCGCCCCGACGGCCGCGAGGTCCGCCCCGCGGAGCGCGACGTAGAGCAGGCCGCCGCCGAGGGCGAAGCTGCCGGCGAGCGCGAGGCCGGTGCGCAGACGAGGGGACACGGGGCGGGGGGCGTGCGAGCCGACAAGGTCGGCGCGCTGGAGAGCTCGGAGTTTGAAGTTTGGAGAGCGGACGGGCACCGGAGTGGTCTCCGTCCCCCGTCAACATCCACCCTTCAAGCGTTTACACGGCCATAGCCCATGCACGGCAGCGCGCACGGCTACCGCAGGTCGACGACCTCGGTCCCGCGCGGCGCGTCGAAGCGGAAGAGGCTCGGCGCGAGCGAGCGGTTGAGGCGCACGTTCGCGACGTCGAACTGGAGCGTCCCGCCGTTGCGGTCGTGCACGCGCACGCGCGTCGGGACGGCGTCGGACGAGCGGACGTAGAGCGTCGCGTCGCGGACGGCCGAGCCGGACGCGCGCGGGCGCAGCGCGAGCACGTCGTACCGGACGCCGGCGATGGTCGCCTTGGTCGCGCCGGTGGCGCGGAAGACGCGCAGGTAGTCCGTGAAGAGCTGCCCCACGGAGAAGCCGACCTGGCGCTCGTCGTAGGCCTGCACCACGACCTGGCGGTCGTCCTCGGTGTAGGACCACATCGTGCGGCCGTCGGTGACGAGCAGCTGCTCGGCGAGGTCGAGGCGGAAGGCGTTGCCGCGCACGGCGAGCGTGCCGCTCATGCGCTGGCCGCCGGACGTCTGCACGAAGTCCGCCTGGAGCGAACTCACGCGGCCATAGCGGCGCTGGAGCTCGCGCGCGACGGCGTCGGGCGACTGGGCCGCGGCCTGTCCGGCGCAGAGGACGGCGACGAGGGCCAGGGCGGCGGCGTGGCGGGTGAGGGTGGCGTAACGGGACATGGGAGCGGCGGTTGGCGGGGGGATGCCTTGGAGAGGCCAAACCCCGTGCCGCGCGCGCCGGGTCCGCCGTCACGCCGTCTTCGCCCGGCGGCGCGCGGCACTGGAGGCGTCAGTCTCGCCAGTCCTGAAGCACGCGGAACCGGATGGGCAGGGTCGTCCGCATGGCGACCGGC
>JAYWIE010000038.1:0-1524 GCA_043789155.1 Rubricoccaceae bacterium
TCGTCGGCCGTCTCTGATGCCGGCGTCGCCGATGACCTCGATGCGGCAGCCCGGCGAGGGACTGGACCGCGGTGCGGCGCGTCGGGCCGAGTTCGGGGCGCTCCGACATGTCGATGCGGACGAGCGACTCTCTCGCCTGCTGCGACGCCTCCGTAGCCGCAGTGGAGCGGGCCGCGAGGGCGGCCGGCAACTCGACCTTCGGGTAGCTCGCGAGCACCCACATCACGAGGCTCAGCCCGAAGATGATCTTGCCGGCGCGGACGACGAACATCATCGCGCGGTCGCGCATCCGCCGCCAGAGGTACTTCGGCTGCGGCAGCCGGTACGGCGGCAGCTCCATCACGAACGTCGAGCCCTCGCCCTTGAACACGAACCGCCGCAGCACCCAGGCCGCCGCGAACGCCATCGCCGTCCCGAGCGCGTAGAGCGACACCATCGCGAGGCTCTGGTAGCCGACGACGCCCAGGACGCTCCCGGCGGGGATGAACGCGGCGATGAAGAGGACGTAGACCGGCAGCCGCGCCGAGCAGCCCTGCAGCGGGACGACCATGATGGTGATGATCCGGTCGCGCTCGTCCGCCAGCGTCCGGGCGGCCATGATGCCGGGGATGGCGCAGGCGTAGGCCGAGAGCATCGGCACGACCGAGCCGCCGGAGAGGCCGACGCGGCGCATCGCGCGGTCCATGATGAAGGCGGTCCGGGCCATGTAGCCCGTGTCCTCCATCAGCCCGAGGAAGAAGAACAGCAGCAGGATCTGCGGCAGGAACACGAGCACGTTGCCGACGCCGGCGAGCGCGCCCTCGACGAGCGCGTCCTCGACGGGCCCGTCCGGCAGCACGGCCCGGAGGCCGTCGCCGGCGAGGCCGACGAGCCACTCGATGGCGTCCATGGCGGGCGTGGCCCACGAGAAGACGGCCTGGAAGATGAGGAGCAGCACGGCCCCGAAGATGAGCGGCCCCCAGACGCGGTGCGTCACGACGGCGTCGATGCGGTCCGAAAGGGTCCGCTCGCCGGGCTGCGCCGTGCGCGTGACGACGGCCGCGGCGACGGGGCTGATCCAGCCGTAGCGGCCGGTCATCTCGGCGGCCTTGTACGGGACGCCGCGGCCGTCCATGTCCGCGCGTGCGGCGGTGACGGCGGCGTGGAACGCGGGCGCGGCCGTAGCCCACGCCTCGAGCAGCGTGTCCGAGGCGAGCGCCCCGACGACGTCGGCGCGGCGGCGGGCGGGGGAGAGGCCGGGTCGTTCGGCGTCGAGCACCCCGGCGAGGTCGGCGACGGTCTGCTCGACGGCCAGCATCACCTTCCACGGCACGCCAGCCGACGGCGGCGGCGGGCTGAGCACGGCCGCGCGGAGCGCGTCGAGCCCGGCTCCGGTCTTGGCCGAGACGGGCACGACGGGCACGCCGAGGCGCGCGGCGAGCGCCGGCACGTCGATCGTGATACCGCCCTCCTCGGCGGCGTCGGACATGTTGAGCGCGACGACGGCCGGCAGGCCGAGGTCGAGGATCTGCGTCGCGAGGTAGA
>JAYWIE010000039.1:0-5290 GCA_043789155.1 Rubricoccaceae bacterium
CGACGGGCTCTCGCAGAACGCGGTCTACGCGACGCTCCAGGACCGCCGCGGGTTCTTCTGGTTCGGCACCAAGGACGGGCTTAACCGCTACGACGGCTACGAGTTCGCCGTGTACCGCCACGACGCCGCCGCCCCGGCGACGCTCTCGAGCAGCCAGATCACGGCGCTGCTCGAAGACCGCGAGGGCCTCCTGTGGGTCGGCACGCACGACGGCGGGCTGAACCGGCTCGACCGCGCGACGGGGGCCGTGGTCCGCTACGCGAACAGCCCGCAGAGCCGCATCACGGCGATCGCCGAGGACGCCCGCGGCGGGCTCTGGCTCGGCACCGCCGGCGAGGGCGTGGCGCGCCTGGACCGCGCCGACGTCGGCGCGCCCGGGGCCCCGTTCGCGCGGCTGCGCCACGACCCCGGAGACCCGGGCAGCCTCAGCCACGACGACGTCAACGCCCTGCTGCCCGACCGCCGGGGCGCGCTCTGGATCGGCACGCAGGCGGGCCTGAACCGGCTCGGGCCCGGGCGCGACGTCACCCGCTTCCTGCCGCGCGCCGGCGACGCCGGCAGCCTCATCGACAGCACCGTGTCCGCGCTCGCGCAGACCCGCGACGGCACGCTCTGGGTCGGCACGCCGCGCGGGCTGAGCCGGCTCACGGCCGGCGGCCGCTTCGCGTCCGCGCCGTTCCCGGAGCAGCGGCGCGGCTACGGCTGGGCGTCCGTGGCCGAGATCGCGGAGGGCCCGGGCGGCCGGCTCTGGCTGGCGACGCACGACGGCCTCGCCCGCTTCGACCCGCCCACGGGCGCGTACACGTTCTACCGCAACGGCCGCAGCGACCCGGCGAGCGTCAGCGGCGACTTCCTCACGGGCGTCCTCTGGGACCGCACGGGCGTCCTCTGGGCGAGCACCGCCGGCTACGGCCTCAACCGCTACGACGCCAAGACGGCGCGCTTCGAGACGCTCCGCCTGCCGCCCGACGTCGTCGCGCGCAACGACGGCTTCAGCGTCCGCTCCATTCTCGAGGACACGGCCGGGCGCGTCTGGATCGGGGCCGGCGTGCTCTACCGCGTCGACCCGGCCACGGGCGCGTTCGTGAGCTTCGAGACGACCTCGGCCCGCCCCGCCGACTTCGGCAATGCGCGCGTGTGGTCCATGATCCAGAGCCGCGACGGCGCGCTCTGGTTCGGATCGGTCGAGGGCCTCTACCGCCTCGACCCGGCCACGGAGCGCGTCCGGCGTTACGCCGTCGACCCGGCGCGGCCCGGCGGCCTGCCTGGCAAGGACGTCTTCGGCGTCTTCGAAGACCGCGCGGGGCGCATCTGGGCCGTGACGCGCTACCACCTCAGCCGCCTCGACGACGCCGACAGCGGCCGCTTCACGACGTTCCGCCACACGCCGGCCACCGAGGCCGACGCCGGCGAGGCGCTCTTCCCGTCGGTCCACGAGGACGCCGCCGGCCGCTTCTGGATGGCGACCGAGTCGGGCCTGCTGCGCCTCGACCCGCGCACGGGCCGCTCGCGCCGCTTCCGCGCCGACCCCGACGACCCGGCGAGCCTCAGCAACGACCGCGTACGCGCGGTCTGCCCCGACCCGCGCGCGCCCGAGCGCGTGCTGTGGATCGGGACGGCCGGCGGCGGCCTCGACCGCCTCGACGTCCGCACGGGCACGTTCACGCACGTCACCGAGCGCGACGGCCTGCCCAACACCGTCGTCTACGGCGTCCTGCCGGACGCCGCCGGGCACCTCTGGATCAGCACCAACCGCGGGCTGGCCCGCTACGACCCGCAGACGGGCGGCGTCCGGACGTACGACGTGAGCGACGGGCTCCAGAGCAACGAGTTCAACGCGGGGGCCTTCAGCCGCGGCCCGAGCGGGCGGCTCTACTTCGGCGGCATCAACGGCGTCACCTCGTTCGACCCGGCCACCCTCGCCGACAACCCGGTCGCCCCGGCCGTCGTGCTGACGGGCCTGCGCGTCGGCAACCGGCCCGTGGCCGTCGGCGACTCGACGGGCCTGCTCGCGCGCGCGCTCTGGGACACCGAGACGCTGCGCCTCTCGCCGAGCGAGAACATGGTCACGTTCGCGTTCGCGGCCCTCGACGCCTCGGCCCCCGAGAAGAACCGCTACGCCTACCGCATGGAAGGCTTCGACGCGCGGTGGATCGACGCCGGGACGGACCGGACGGCGACCTACACCAACCTGCCGCCCGGCCGCTACACGTTCCGCGTGCGGGGCTCGAACAACGACGGCGTCTGGAACGAGCGCGGGGCGGCGCTCGCCATCGCCGTCGCGCCGCCGTGGTGGCGGACGTGGTGGGCGCTGCTGCTCTACGCCGGGCTCGCGGCCGCCGCGCTGCGCGCGGTCGCGCGGGAGCGCCGCCGGCGGCTCGACCTCCGGCACCTCGCCAGGGTCGAGCACGCCGAGGCCGAGGCGCTGCGCGCGCTCGACCGCGCCAAGAGCGCCTTCTTCGCCAACGTGAGCCACGAGTTCCGGACGCCGCTCACGCTCACGCTCGGCCCGCTCGACGACGCCCTCGCCGGCGAGTACGGCCCGGTGCCGGCCGCGCTCGCGGAGCCGCTCGGCCTCGCGCGGCGCTCGGCGAGCCGCGTGCTGGACCTCATCGGCCAGATCCTGGACCTCTCGCGCCTGGAGGCCGGCCGCACGCCGCTGCACGCCCGCCAGGCCGACCTCGCCGCCTTCGCCGCGGCGCAGGCGCAGGCCTTCGCGCCGCTCGCCGCCCACTGCCGCATCACGACCGACGTCGCGCTGCCTGAGGCACCCGTCGTGGTGTGGTTCGATCCCGACCACGTCGGCACGGTCCTGACGAACGTGCTCTCGAACGCGTTCAAGTTCACGCCCGAGGGCGGCCACGTCCGCGTGACGGTCGCGCAGGACGCGCGCGAGGCCCGCGTGACGGTCCGCGACACCGGCCCGGGCATCGCCCCCGAGGACCTCGCGCGCGTCTTCGACCGCTTCTTCCAGGCCGACGAGCCGTCGCCGGCGGGGCGGCCGCAGGGCTCGGGCATCGGGCTGGCCCTCGCCCACGACCTCGCGGCGCTCCACGGCGGCACGCTGACCGCCGAGAGCGCGGCCGGCCGGGGCAGCGCGTTCACGCTCGCGCTCCCGCGCGGCCACGCCCACCTCACGCCGGCGCAGCTGCGCCTCGACCCGTGGGACGGGACCGTCACCGCGCCGGACCCGCCCGCGCCGGCCGCCCGGACGGCCGGCACCGCAGCCGATGACACCTCCGACGACGACGTGACGACGGTGCTCGTCGCGGACGACAACGCCGACATCCGGGCCTACCTGCGCCGGCACCTCGAGGCGGCCGGCTACCGCGTCGACGAGGCCGCGGACGGCGAGGAGGCCCTCGCGCGCGCCCGCGCGCGCCTGCCGGACCTCGTCGTGTCGGACGTGATGATGCCGCGCCTCGACGGCCTCGGCCTCTGCCGCGCCCTCCGCGGAGACCCCGAGACGGACTTCGTGCCGGTGCTGCTGCTCACGGCCCGGACGGCCGTCGAGGACCGCCTCGACGGCCTCGCCGAGGCCTGCGACGACTACCTCACGAAGCCCTTCGACGTCCGCGAGCTCGTCGCGCGCGTCGGCAACCTCATCGCGCTGCGGCAGCGCCTGCGCGACCGCTTCGCCGGCGACGGGGCCGCCGGCGACGGGGCCGCCGTGCCGGGTGCCCCGCCGAGCCTCGCCCTCCCGTCCTCGGCCGACGGCACCTTCGTCGCGGCCGTCCGCGCGGCGATCGAGGCGCACCTCGGCGACGACGCCTTCGACGTCGCCGCGCTCGCCCGGGAGGTCGGGCAGAGCCGCGGCTCCCTGCTCCGGCGCACGACCGCGCTGCTGGGCTCGTCCCCGAGCGACCTCATCCGGACGACGCGCCTCGACCGGGCCCGAGCGCTGCTCGCGGCGCGTGCCGGGACGGTGAGCGAGGTCGCATACGCGGTCGGCTTCAAGAGCGTCGCGCACTTCTCGAACGCCTTCCTGGCGCACACCGGGTCGCGGCCCTCGGCCTGCGCCGCGCGCACGCCGTAGCGCCCTACTCGACCGGGAACGTGTGGTACGTGCGCGGGAACGGCTCGGGGCGGAGCGTGAAGTGCCACCACTCCTTCGAGTAGTTCTCGAAGCCGCGGCGGGCCATCGCCGCGCGGAGCGTGTCGCGGTTGCGGCGCGCGGCGGCCGGGATGCCGCGCGCGTCGGTCGCGGCGCGCGGCGAGAGGCAGTCGAAGGCCGTGCCCATGTCGAGGTCGCCGTCGTCGAAGCGCGCGCCGGGCGTGCCATCGCGGTCGCGGTCGCAGCGCGGGAGCGGGCCGTCGGCCGGGTCCGGATAGTCAGCGTCGCGCCTGACGGCGGCAGGGTTCGTGCGGTCGATGAGCGTCAGGTCCACGGTCGCGCCGCGCGTGTGGCCGCTGCGCGTGGCGATGTAGCCGCGGCTGAAGAGCGTCGCCGTCGGCTCGGTCGGGTAGAAGCCCTGCTTCATGGTCGTCTGCCCGGAGCGCGCCCACCGCACGAAGTGGTCCACGGCGCTCTGCGGGCGGTAGCAGTCGTAGACCTTGAGCCCGAGGCCGCGCCGCGCGAGGTCCGCGTCCACGAGCGCGAGCGCGCGCGCGGCCTGCGCCGCGAGGATGCACGTCGGGGCGCGGTAGCCGTCGATGCGCTCGCCGACGAAGTTGAAGCTCCCGAAGTAGCGCATCTCCTGCGCGAGCTCCGGCGCGACGTCCGCGAGGTGGACGAAGCCGGCCGGCAGCGGCGGCGCGGCGGCGGAGAGCGTGTCCCGAGCGGGCCCGGCATCGGCGACGAGGCCCGTGCGCGACGTGTCGGCCGCGGCGTCCGGGCGTCCGGCGTCCGGGCGTCCGGCGTTCGCGACGTCGCGGTGGGGGCCGTCGGGCGTCGAGCCGCCGCATCCGCCGAAGGCGGCGAGGCTGACGAGCAGGGCGGCGAGGCTGACAACCGGGGGCATCGCACGGGTGGAGGGCGCGCGGCAAGCTAGCCGCACGCCCTCCGCGGGATCCAACATCAGCCGGCGGTCCGGCTCACGCGACGGCCGGCGTCGCGACCTCGCCGTTGCGCTCGATCGTCCGCAGCGCGTTCAGCGCGAGGAAGCCGAAGCCGACCTTGGCCGTAACGTCGAGGAGCGTGAAGAGCATGGCCTCGGTCGGCGTGCCGAACACGCCGAGGCCCTCGACGGACAAGATCCAGACGACCGGGTAGAGCGTCCACAGGAACAGGTGGACGGCCACGATGCGGTCGAAGACGGCTGCCGAGCGTGGGTGCTGCGCCCTGGCCTGC
>JAYWIE010000040.1:0-1521 GCA_043789155.1 Rubricoccaceae bacterium
GGCCAACCGGCGGTAACGTCACCGCCGGTTGGCCGCGCCCGCACATCCGCGCCACGCGGCGCGCGTACCCGTGCAGCGGATCTACGACCCCACCGTCCCCGCCCATGCGGCGTTCGTCCGCGAGGTCGAGCGCCGCATGGACGAGGTGACCCCAGACGGCGAGACGCCGCGCGAGCAGGCCGCCAAGCTCTACGCCTTCGCCGTCGAGGCGTGCGACGCGGTCCTCGGCGGCGAGGCAGCGGCCGACGTCGCCGCGCTCGCCGAGAGTGCCGGTCCGGGCGAGCCCATCGAGGACGCCTACGGCCGCGTCCGCGGCGTCCGCGTCGCACTCGGGCCCGACGTGCTGCACGTCGTCTCGGCACGCCTGGCCGGCTGGCACCGGACCGTCTTCGTGGCCGTCCCGCCGGCGCAGGCCTACGAGCTCGAGACGAACCCTCACCACGTGCGCCCGCTCGCTCGTCCCGCCGTCTACCTCGTGCCGGACGCCGGCGGGACGGCCGTCGAATGCTATCCGGCGGGCGAGGCCGACCCGGAGGACGACGTCCGCGTCGTGCTGAGGCAGCGGCCCGAGGCCGTCTCGGCGCTCTATCCCGACATCAGCGCGCGGATCGCGTGGGACGCCGCCGCGCGCGCGCTCACGGCCGAACGCTACACCGTCGCTGCGGCTGACGCCGCGCGCATGGCCGCACCCACGCCATGAACGACACCTACGACGACGTCGACCACAGCGCGAGCGCGAGCGTGCGCGCGGTGCTGAGCCAGGTCCACTTCCGGACAGCGCGCTGGGCCGCAGTCCGCGGCATGCCCGAGGCTGCGACCGCGGCCGAGGACGAGCCGGCGCTGAGGGGCATGCTCCGCCGCGCCACGCGGCGCATCGCCGTCATGACCGGCCGCGTCGTGCGTGAAGCGGCCGTGGCCTGGACCGATGATGCCGGCGCGGGCATCGCCGTGTTGCCGGCGTGGGCCGTCGGCGCGCGTGTGGCCACCGCGACCTGGACGTGCGCCGGCACCTCTGCGGCTGAGGCCCTCGACGTCGTGCACGGCCGCGTCATGGCCCGGCAGTCTGACGCCGACGTCTGCCCGCGGACGCTCTACGTCGGCGCCGGCGGCGCGCTGCTGCTGCTCCCCGACCCCGGCAAGGACGGGACGATCGTGTTCACGGCCGCCAGCCGCATGGGCCTCGACGAGGCTGCAGACCCGGCCGACGACGGCTTCGCGCAGGACGGCGGCCGCCTTGTCTTCCCGGCCGAGATGGAGGGGGCGTGCCTCTCGTACGTGCTCTCGTGCTGGTTCGAGGACATCGACCTGGATGTGTCCTCAGACCACATGGGCCGGTTCACCGCCGACGTCGCGCTCTTCGGCCGTGACGACCGCCAGGAGGGCTTCGCCCGCGCCGGCGTCGCGCGTGCTGGATCGACCCGCACCCGCCGCCGCTGATGGACCAGAGCCTCACCCTGCCCCTGCTCGCGCTGCGCCTCGACGACCCGGAGGCCGGCCTTCCCGACGGCACGCTGATCGTGG
>JAYWIE010000041.1:0-1520 GCA_043789155.1 Rubricoccaceae bacterium
ATCTGTGGACGAGCGCGCCCGTGGCCGCCTGGAGCGTCCAGGCCCTCGCCGCCGACGGCAGCGCCGCCGCCACCGTCGCCGACGCCGTCCACCTCCGCGCCCGGCTCCGCTCGCAGCCCCGCATCGGCGCGCCGACGCGGCAGCGCCCGTGGGAAGTCACCGTGTCGCCGCCCGTCCTCCGCCCGTCCAACCTCTGACCTCCCATGGGAAAGCTTGCCCTCCTCCTCGTCGGTGCCGCTGCGGCGGCCGGCCTCTCGTCCGGCGTCCTCACGGGCAGGGGTGCCCTTTCGGGCGCGGCCCGCGAGGCCTCGACCGAGTACGGCCTCGTCGCACGCAGCGCCGCGCAGGCCGGCATCGTCCGCGCTGAGCAGCAGCTCGTCGCCTCCTTCACCTCGGCGACGATCCGCGGCACGTTCGACGGCGTGCCCTACACGACGAGCGTGGACGTGAGCGGCAGCGAGGCCCTGCTGACCTCGCGCGCCGTCGCCGACGCGCCCGGCGCGGGCGGCTCGGTGCCGTTCCAGATCCGCGCCCGCATCCGCAGGGGCGGCGGCACCGGGACGGTGCCGGCGTTCGCGTCCTACGCCATCGCCGTCAACGGCACGCTAGACCTCACGGGCAGCTCGACCATCGTCGGCTCGGGCCTGAGCGGGGTCGACGCGACGCAGCAGTTCATCACCGTCCACTCCAACGGCCGGCCGGCCGTCGGCAGCAGCAGGGCTCTCGTCGAGGCCTTCGGGACGTACACCAATGGCACGCCGGACAGCCGGACGATCGGCGCGTTCGTCCCCCGGTCGAACCCGCGCAACATCGCGGCGCTGACGCGGGCCGACTCGGTCCGCATCCCCCGCATCGTGCCGGCGGAGGTCGTGGCCGCCCACGGCGGCACGCCGACGGTCTACACCCGGGTCGGGAGCGCCTACTTCGCCGCCCAGCTCATCGACGTGACGCTGCCCGGCGGCACGCGCGACAACCCGCTCGTCTACTACATCCGCGGCAAGGCGCAGCTCTCCAACGTCACCGTGAACGGCTACGCGGTCTTCGTCGGCGACGACAGCTTCGACCTTAACCGGACCGTCACGGGCCGGCCCGATGCCGGCCTGAACGAGAGCGCGATCGCGTTCTTCACGCCCACCAACGTCACCCTCGGTGGCAACACGACCGTCAACGCCTCGGTTTTCTCGACCGGCGGCATCGGCTACGGCAGCAACTCCTCCATCACGGGCAACATCGCCGTCGGGGGCAACTACGACAACGGCGGCGGCGCCGTCGTGCGCTACCTCCCGCCCGCTCCGATGCTCTACAGGACGTGGGGCGGCGGCGCGTCCGCCTTCCAGCTGGTCGCCTACCGCGAGCAGTAGGCCGCCTGCGGCGGGCGGCGCGTCGCGTAGCTTGGCGCGCCCCGCCAGCGCCCGCTCGATGCCCCCGCCCGCTCCCGCCGCCCGCCCCGAGGGCGCGCCCGACCGCCTCGCCGACCTCGACGACCGCCGCGCGCAGGCCCGCCTCGGCGGCGGCCAGGC
>JAYWIE010000042.1:0-1517 GCA_043789155.1 Rubricoccaceae bacterium
CGCCTCGTCTACACGTCCATCCGCGACAACCGCTTCGTCGAGCAGGCCTCGCAGTTCCCGTCGGTCACGCTGCGGCTCAACACCGGCTCGGACTTTCTCCAGACCGGCGTCGAGCGCTCGAGCCAGGCCAACGCCCTCGACCAGGACCTCTTCGAGCTCACGGACAACCTGAGCGTCGCCGCCGGGGCCCACCGGCTCACGCTCGGCACGAGCAACCAGCTCTTCCGCTTCCGGAACCTGTTCATCCAGGACTTCTACGGCACCTACGAGTTCTCGGCCATTGGGGCTGACCTCGACGGCGACGGCGACGTAGAGTCCGCCCTCGACGCCTTCCGGCTCGGCTCCCCGAGCCGCTACCGCTTCTCGTACGCGAGCCCGCTCGCCTTCGACGACCAGGGCCGCGTGCTCTTCGGGGCCAACGGGGCCCCGACGCGCCTCGTCGCCGCGGGCAACCGCCCCGAGGCGACGTTCGTCGGCGGCCAGCTCGGGCTCTACGCCCAGGACGAGTGGTCCGTCACGCCGGACCTCCGCGTGACGCTCGGCCTGCGCGCTGACCTCCCGTTCTTCCCCGACGCGCCGACGCTCAACCCGCTCGTCTCGGGCGGGACGGGCGTCAGCGCGGCCGGGGCCGCCTTCGAGATCCTCCCGGCCTTCCGCGAGGACGCCTACGTCACGACGTACGCGACCGTCACGGCCAGCGAGGCCGGCCGCGCGCAGGGCCTCTCCGGGGCCGCGCTCACGGCCTACGTCGCGACAAACGCGCCCGCCATCGCGGACGCCTACCGCAACGACCCGAACTACGCCGGGCCGCGCTTCGAGGACTACTCGAACCTCTCGACCGAGCAGGTGCCCAACGGCAACCTCCTCGTCTCGCCGCGCCTCGGCGTCAACTACTCGCTGCCGACGCTCGGCGCGCGCCGCCTCCAGGTCCGCGGCGGCACGGGCCTCTTCTCGGGCCGGACTCCCTACGTCTGGATCTCGAACCAGTACTCCAACACCGGCGCGGACTTCGCGCGCCTCGACGCCATCTTCCCGAGCACGGCCTCGGGCAACCAGCCCGCGCCGGTCGGCTTCTTCTCGGGCTCCGCGGACCCCGCGACGCAGCCCGTGCCGGGGCCGGGCCAGCCGAGCCTCGCGCCCGTCGCGACGTCCAGCCTCGCGCTGACGGACCCCGACTTCAACTTCCCGCAGGTCTGGCGCTCCAACCTCGGCGTCGACCAGGAGCTCGGCGGCGGCTTCGTCGCCACGCTCGAGGGCATCTACACCAAGACGCTCTACGACGTCGGGTTCGTCAACCTCAACGCGCTCCAAGTGGGCACGGCCGCCGACGGCCGCCCGCTCTACGGCACCTTCCCCGGCAACGTCCCGACGCTGTCGCGCGTGAACTCGCGCGACTTCATCGACTCGATCCTGCTCACCAACACGACGCAGGGCTACGAGTACAACGTCGTCGCGCAGGTCCAGCGCCGCGCGCAGCGCGGCCTCGGCGGCTCGCTCTCGTACACAGATCGGAAGAG
>JAYWIE010000043.1:0-1517 GCA_043789155.1 Rubricoccaceae bacterium
GCCCCGGCCGCGCCCCGGCCCGCCGCGGCCGTGCCCGCGGGCGCGACTGTGACGCCGCTGCGCGGCGTCGCCGGCAAGATCGTCGAGAACATGGAGGCCTCGCTCGCCATCCCGACCGCGACGTCGGTGCGCGAGATCCCCGTGCGGCTCATGGCCGAGAACCGCCGCCTCGTCAACCGCCGGCAGGCGGCCGTCGGCGGCGACAAGGTCTCGTTCACGCACCTCATCGCCTACGCCGTCGTCCAGGCCGCGAAGGCCGTGCCCGCGATGACGGCCGGCTTCCGCGACGCCGGCGGCGGCCCCGAGCGCGTCGACCCCGAGCACCAGACGCTCGGGCTCGCCATCGACATCGAGAAGAAGGGGAAGCGCCAGCTCATGGTGCCCAACATCAAGGCCGCCGAGACGCTGTCCTTCGCCGAGTTCCTCGGCCAGTACAACGACATCGTCCGGCGCGCGCGCGACGGCGGGCTCGGCGTCGAGGACTTCGCGGGCACGACGGCCACGCTCACCAACCCGGGCGGCATCGGGACCGTCATGTCGATCCCGCGGCTCATGCCCGGCCAGGGCGTCATCGTCGCCGTCGGGGCCATCGGGTACCCGCCCGAGTACGCCGGCATGTCGCGCACGGACCTCTCGCGGCTCGGGCTCTCGGAGGTCATGACGATGACCTCGACCTACGACCACCGCATCATCCAGGGCGCGGAGTCCGGCGCGTTCCTCAACACCGTGGCGACGCTGCTGCAGGGCGGCGGCGGCTTCTACGAGGACGTCTTCCGGAGCCTCTCGATCCACACGCCGCCCTTCCGCCCCGCGTCGGACTCGACGCCGAGCCTCGGCGAGGGCGACACCGGCCGCGCGTCCAAGGTCGAGAAGCAGGCCCGCGTGTTCGAGCTCGTCCGCGCGTACCGCGTGCGCGGCCACCTGCTCGCCGACACCAACCCGCTCGGCTACGACCCGCGCGTCCCGACCGAACTCGACCCGGCCGCCTACGGGCTGAGCGTGTGGGACCTCGACCGCGTCTTCCTCACCGGCACGACGCTCGCCGGCGGGGCGTCGGAGAAGCTGCCGCTGCGGGACCTGCTCGACCGCCTCTGGGACACCTACACGGACCACGTCGGCTCCGAGTTCATGCACATCTCGGACCCCGACGAGAAGCGCTGGCTCATCGAGCGCATCGAGGGCACGCAGTTCCGCGACCCGATCGACGTCGACCGCAAGACGCGCATCTTCCAGAAGCTCAACGCCGCCGAGGCGCTCGAGCAGTTCATCCACACCAAGTACATCGGCCACAAGCGGTTCTCGCTCGAGGGCGCGGAGTCCATGATCGCCGTCCTCGACGCGATCCTCTCGGACGCCGCCGACGGCGGCGGGCAGGAGGTCGTGATCGGGATGGCCCACCGCGGCCGCCTCAACGTCCTCACGAACACCATCGGCAAGCCGTACCGCAAGGTCTTCGCCGAGTTCGAGGGGGCCGTGGACCCCGACGCCGTGCAGGGCTCGGGCGACGTCAAGTACCA
>JAYWIE010000044.1:0-5270 GCA_043789155.1 Rubricoccaceae bacterium
CCGGGTCGCAGAAGACGCCCCAGCGGGGCGTCTCTACGGGGCGCGGGTCGGAACAAACGGGGACGTCCCGGTCCAATCCCGCATCCCGCATCCCGCATCCCGCATCCCGCATCCCGCATCCCGCATCCCGCATCCCGCAATGACCGAACTCGTCGTCGTCGCCGCCGTCGCGGACGCGCCCGGCCGTCCCGGAGACCGCCTCATCGGGGACGGCCTCGACCTGCCGTGGCACCTCCCGGCGGACCTCCGGCGCTTCAAGGCGATGACGCTCGGGCACCCGCTCGTGATGGGCCGCCGGACCTTCGAGAGCCTGCTGCACCAGTTCGGCGGGCCCCTCCCCGGCCGCGAGACCGTCGTGCTCACGCGCCACCCGGCCTCCGTAGACCATCCCGGCATCCACGTCCACTCGTCCGTCGCCGCGGCCGTGGCCGCCTTCCCCGACGCGCCGGCCGTGTTCGTCGGCGGCGGCGCGGCCGTCTACGCGGACGTCCTCGGGGCCGGCCCGCGCCTCGCCGACCGCCTCGAGCTCACGTTCGTCGAGGGCGAGTTCTCGGGCGACACGGTCTTCCCGCCGTACCGGCACCTGCTCGCCGAGGCCGGCGGGCCGTTCGAGCGGACGTTCCGCGAGCTCCATCCGGCCGAGGATGGCCGGCCCGCATTCCGCTTCGAGACATTCGTCCGAACAGAACGTGGTGCGTGTTAAGCACCCTTAAAACCTGTCGATGCTCTCGGCCCGTTGCCCGCTGGCCGTGCCCAAGCTCCTCCGCCTCCTCGACTCGATCAACCCGGCGCAGGGGGAGGCAAACGGCCGCGTGCTCACGCTGCGCTCGTTCCGGATGCTGTGCCTCATCGCGGCGGCGCTGCTGCCGACGTTCGGCTGGCTCTACCACGCCTCGGGGTGTCCCGTCGTGGACCCGCTCGCCGTGCGGTATGCCCTCGCCGCGCTCGCGCTCGTAATGCTCTGGCTGAGCTACGTCAGCGCGTTCGTCCAGCGCCGGGCGTGCCAGCTCCACCAGAGCGGCGTCTACACGCTGACGGTGTACTTCGGCTCGGTCGCCTACGCCAACGACCTCTCGGCGGACTACGCGGTCGGCTACCTCTTCGTGTTCGCCGGCCTCGCGCTCACCCACAGCCTCGCCTACACCGAGCGCGGGCCGTTCGTGCGCTACCTGCTCGCCTCGACCGCGATCTCGCTGCTGACGGTCGTGCTCGTGCGCGAGCCGGGCGTCTACCCGCCGCTGTTCGTGCTCAGCGTCGGCGCGCTCGCCGTGACGCTCTACGTCACGGTCGTCGCGCGGATGGAGACGTACCGGCAGCTGCGCATCAGCCAGGTGCAGCACACCGCGGCCGAGACGCTCGCCGGTGCCGGGAGCTGGGTCATGGACGTCAAGCGCGGCGTCACGACGTGGTCGCTGGGCGCGCGGCACCTCTTCGGCGTGCCGGAGGGCGTCGCGCCGCCGCCGATGCCCACGTTCGTCCACCCCGCCGACCGCGCCGCGACCGACGCCGCGCGCGCGCGCCTACTCGCGACGGGCGGCACGGCCGAGGTCACCTTCCGCGCCATCGCCACGGACGGCACCGAGCGCACGCTCCGCTCGACGTCGCGCGCCGAGCTGGACGAGGCCGGCCGCCCCGAGAGCCTCTACGGCGTGCTCCTGGACGTGAGCGCGCAGGTCGAGCGCGAGGCCGCCCTCCGCGACGCCCGCGACTGCGCCCAGGACGCCGCCCGCGCCAAGTCCGACTTCCTGGCCAACATGAGCCACGAAATCCGGACGCCGCTGACGGCCATCATCGGCTTCGCGCAGATCCTCCGCGAGGAGACCGGGGCCGCGTACCACGACCTCGTCGGGCCGATCGAGGCCGGCGGCGTGCGCCTGCTCGAGACCCTCAACTCGGTCCTCGACCTCGCCCGGATGGAGGCCGGCCCGCACGAGCTGACGCTCGCGCCGGTCGACGCCGCGGCCGAGGTGCGCGCCGTCGTGGCGCTGCTCGCCGGGCGCGCGGCCGAGAAGGGCCTCGCGCTCACCGCCGACGCCGACGCGGGCCTCCCGGCCGCCCTCGCGGACCGTCCCGCGCTCAGCCGCGTCCTCGCCAACCTCGTCTCGAACGCCGTCAAGTTCACGCCGGCCGGGCACGTCCGCGTCTCCGCACGTGCCGCCGGTGACGACGGTGCCGGTGACGCTGCCGCCGGCGGCAGCGTCGAGATCCGCGTGGCGGACACCGGCGAGGGCATGAGCCCGGCCTTTCTCGCGACCCTCTACGAGCCGTTCCAGCAGGCCTCGACGGGCTGGGGCCGCAGCCACGAGGGCACCGGCCTCGGCCTGACGATCACCCGCGGGCTCGTCGAGAGCATGGGCGGCACGATCGCCGTCGAGAGCGCGGCCGGGCAGGGGACGACGTTCACCGTCTCGCTGCCCGCAGCACCGGCCGGCCCTGCCGAGGCCCCGGCCGACGTGGAGGTGCCGGCCGGGAGCGCCGTCAGTTCGCGCGGACGAGTCGCTGCGTGAGCACGCCCGCGGGCGTCACCACGCGGACCGTGTAGACGCCCGGCGCGAGGCCCTCGCCGCGCAGCTCGAGCGCGACGTCCCCGGCCGCGTCGCCGTCGAGCAGGACCGCCACGCGGCGGCCGAGCACGTCGAACGCCTCGGCGCGGACCGGGCCCGGGGCCGCGAGCGTCAGGCGCAGCCGCACGGACGCCGTAAACGGGTTGCCCGAGACGACCGCGAGGCGGCCCGCGGCCGCGTCCGGCCCGTCCTCGCCCGCGACGACGAGGTTCGGGAAGTAGGCGCGCCGCGCGAGCGTCGAGTCGAGGACGAACGGGTTGTTCTTGCCGTTCTGGAACTGCGCCACGCGCTGCGAGCGGCCCTGGTCCGCCGCCGAGATCGGGTCCTCGCGGTTCCAGCGGTAGAGGTCCGCGAGCTGCGTCTGGAACCACGGGTGGTCCGCGTCGGCGTAGACGGCGTCCATGTAGAACATGGCCCGGGCGACGTTGCCCTCGTGGTCCTCGCGCGTCTCCCACGACGTGCCCGAGCGGAGCTCGGAGTAGTCGTTGATGTTGGCCGTCGGGATAGCCGTCTGCGTGTACGGCGGGCCGCCGATGTACCACCGCGTCGTCTGCGCGTCCGGGATCTCGGCGAAGGGCAGGTTGCCGCGGTCCGCGTTGGCCGTCACCTGGCTGGAGAACAGGTTGTGGAGGTCGGACTCGGCCGGCGACGACGCGGTACCGTTGAGCCGCGACTGCGGGAAGGTGTGCTCCTGGTTGATGCCGGCCCCGTTGTTGAAGACGTCCTGGCTGGGGTCGGTCGAGGGCACGCCGTCGAAGGGCACGAAGAGGCCCGTGTAGACGCACACGACGCCGGACTGCCCGCCGACCGTCTGGCGCTCGATGACGCTGTAGAGATCGTCGTTGGTGCCGTAGGACGTCGGCAGGTAGGACGCGCGGATCGACGCGAGCAGCGCCGCGCCGGACTGGCCCGGGAACAGGACCGTCTGCGTCTGCGCCGAGGCGGCCGACGTGAGGAGCAGGAGGAGCAGCAGTCGGGCAGAACGCATGTGGGGGCGAGGAAAGAGAAGCCGGGAACGGACCGGGGCCAAGAATAGGGTCCGCCCCGGCCGCGCCTGGGCGCGCGGCCGGAGAAAAAGCCGGTGAGACGTCAGGCGCGCCGGTGGAAGCGGTTCCGAAACCGGGCCAAAACCGGTGCACGGCCGCTCAAAACCGGCCCGCGGGCGGGCCGCGCGGATTAATGGAGTGTGACTCTACCCGGCCTTCACCCATCGGACCCCTTCGCAGGCTAGGTTCGCGCTGCCGACCGTCCGGTCACACTCCCGGACACACCACCCGGTCGCTCTCTCCAACTCCCGGTTATGCGAACGCACGCGTTACTCCTCCGCGCCGCCCTCGTGGCGCTGATCCTCGCCTTCGCCGCGCCCGCGGCGCTCGCGCAGGGCATCTCCGCCGCGATCAGCGGCACCGTCCTCGACGGCACCGGCCAGCCGCTGCCCGGCGCGACCGTCCTCGCCGTCCACACGCCCTCGGGCACCGAGTACCGAGCCGCCACGCGCGGCGACGGCGGCTACGACCTGCGCGGCCTCCGCGTCGGCGGGCCGTACACGGTCACGGCGAGCTTCCTCGGCTTCCGGTCGCAGGTGCAGTCCGGCCTCCAGCTCGCGCTGGCGCAGGTCCAGACGGTCTCGTTCACGCTGAGCGAGGACGACGCCGCGCTCGGCCAGGTCGAGGTCGAGGCCTCCTCCGGGACCATCGTCTCGCAGGACCGGACCGGCGCGGCGACGAACGTCGGCGAGCAGGACATCGAGGCCCTCCCGACGATCGCGCGCTCGCTCGCGGACTTCGCGCGGCTCTCGCCGCTGACGTCGGTCTCGAGCGGCGGCTCGTCTGTCGGCGGGCGCAACAACCGCTTCAACAACATCCAGGTCGACGGCGCGACGCTCAACGACGTCTTCGGCCTCGCGGGCTCGGGCACGCCCGGCGGGCAGTCCGGCACGCAGCCGGTCTCGCTCGACGCCGTCGAGCAGTTCAACGTCGAGGTGGCCCCGTTCGACGTCCGCTACGGCAACTTTACCGGCGGCCTGATCAACGTCGTCACCCGGAGCGGCACCAACGACTTCCGCGGCTCGCTGCGCGTGCTCGCGCGCAACCAGGACTTCGTCGGCACGCGGACGATCGCGGCGACGGGCTTCGGCACGCCCTACCCGACGTTCTCGGACAACCTCTACATCGGCACGCTCGGCGGGCCGATCCTGCGCAACAAGCTCTTCTTCTTCATCTCGGGCGAGATCGCCCGCAGCGACTTCCCCAACGAGACCGGCCTGATCGGCTCGGGCGCGGCCAACATCTTCCCGGCCTCGGCCGAGACCGTTCAGCAGTTCATCGACGTCGCCCAGACCACGTACAACTACGCCCCGGGCACGGCCGACCTTATCTCGAACGGCCGCTCGTCGGGCAAGCTGCTCGCCAAGCTGGACTGGAACGTCAACGCGCGCAACCGCTTCTCGCTGCGCCACAACTTCGTCCGCGCCGGCGACGACCAGGGCAACACGCGCTCGCAGACCACCTTCGACCTCTCGAACCGCTTCTACGACTTCCGGAGCACGCAGAACTCGACGGCCGCCCAGCTCTACTCGACCTTCGGCTCGCGGACGACCAACGAGGCGCGCCTCGTCTACACGTCCATCCGCGACAACCGCTTCGTCGAGCAGGCCTCGCAGTTCCCGTCGGTCACGCTGCGGCTCAACACCGGCTCGGACTTTCT
>JAYWIE010000045.1:0-1515 GCA_043789155.1 Rubricoccaceae bacterium
GACGGCCGTCGGCGAGGCGTTCGCGCCGCGCTCGGCCGTCGTCTTCCTCCGGGCCGGCCTCGGCGGGCCCGACGAGCGCTGGGCCTCGGCGACGTTCCGGCCCGAGCCGCCGCACTTCACCGCGGCCGACCTCGACCGCGTGTGGGACCGCATCCGCGACGGCGGCCGCGTCTGGTCGGACTCGGACGAGCTCGGCGAGGCGGACCTGCCCGCGGCCGACGCGGCGCGGCTGCGCGCGGTCGGCGTCGCGCTCGCCGTCCCGCTCACCACCGGCGACGACGCGCCCGGGGGCGGCTCGCCCGGCCCCGGCACGCCCGGCTCCGGCACGGCGGGCCCGCACCGCGCGGCCGGCCTCATCGCCCTCGGCCCGACGACCCGCCGCCGCGCCGTCTACACGCTCGACGACGTCGCGCGGCTGCGGCTGCTCGGGGCGCAGCTCGCGCTCGCGGTCGAGCGCCTCGCGCTGATCGAGCGCGAGACGACGCTGGTGCGCCAGACGGCCGAGGCCGAGCTCGTCGCGCTGCGCGCGCAGATCAACCCGCACTTCCTCTTCAACGCGCTCAACACCGTCGCCGCGCTCATCGCCGAGCAGCCCGGCCGCGCCGAGGCGACCGTCGTGAGCCTCGCCGGCCTCTTCCGCGACGTCCTCACGGCGTCGGGCCGGCCGGACGTGCCGCTGCGCGACGAGCTCCGCCTCGTCGCGCGCTACCTCGACGTGGAGCAGGCGCGCTTCGGCGACGCCCTCCAGGTGGAGGTCACGACCGCGCCCGACGCCCTCGACCGGCCCGTGCCGGCCTTCGCCGTGCAGACGCTCGTCGAGAACGCGGTCAAGCACGGCGTCGAGCGCCGCCGCGGCGGCGGGGCGCTGCGCCTCACGGCGTACGTCGACGCCGCGGGCGCGCTCGTCGTCGCGGTCGCGGACACCGGCGTCGGCATCCCCGCCCTCTTCGGGCAGCCCGCGTCGCCTGCCGCGGACGTCCACGGCGTCGGGCTCGGCAACGTCGCCGCCCGCCTGCGCGGGCTCTACGGCTCCGACGCCGGCCTGCGCCTCGCGTCGTCGCCCGACGGCACCACGGCCACGCTGACGCTCCCGCCCCGCCCGACCGCAGACGTCGCGGACGTCATGGACGCCGTGGACGTCGCGGAGCCTGTGGACGTCGTGGCAGCAGCCCAGACGCCCCAGCGGGGCGTCTCTACGGATGCGTGACCGGACGGGCGGTGGTACACAGCGAGGCGGCCCGGTCGAATTCCCATCCCCCATCAGGTCCGGGTTCACCCGGCCCCATCCCCCATCCCGCCATGCGCGTCCTGATCGTTGACGACGAGGCCCCGGCCCGCAGCCGCCTCCGCCGCCTGCTCGAGCCGTTCGTCGACGCCGGCCGGCTCGACCCGCCCGACGAGGCTACGGACGGCGTCGACGCGCTCGCGCGGATGGACGCCGCGGACGCGCCGTACGGCCTCGTCTTCCTCGACGTCCGGATGCCCGAGCTCGACGGCTTCGACGTGCTCGACCGG
>JAYWIE010000046.1:0-1511 GCA_043789155.1 Rubricoccaceae bacterium
CGGGATCGCGTCGCGCTCGATGAGCACGGCCCCGAGTACGGCCTGCTCGACGTCCGTCGCCTGCGGCGGCATCCGGCCCGCGCCCTCCCGCAGCGACACGACGTTGCCCGGCCGCCTGCCCGCGGTCATGCGCGCGAACGGGATCTCGGGGCCGGACTCGTCGATGCGGAGCGGGCGCTGCTGGAAGTCGTCGTCCATTCGGGGAAAGGCAGAAGGGAGGAGGAAGGAGAGAGGAGGGAAAGACGGACCAGGGGCAGGGAGGGAGGTGGGCCCTCCTTCCTCTTCCCTCCTCCCTTCAATCAGATCCCTTCGGTTCGGCGTCCCCGCCCACGAGCTGGTCGTAGCGGGTGCGGAGCAGCTTCACGTCCTCCCACGTCGGGCGCTTCCACTGCGGGTTGCGGAGGAGCGCGGCCGGGTGGTACGTCACCACCATCGGCAGGCCGTAGAAGTCCTGGACCGAGCCGCGCAGGTTCGCCAGCGACGACGTCTTGCCGAGCAGCCCGTTGCCGGCGCTCTTGCCGACGGCGAGCAGAATTTTGGGCCGCACGAGCGCGATCTGCTTGTACAGGACCGGAATGTGCGCCGCGACCTCGTCCGGCAGCGGGTCGCGGTTGTTCGGGGGCCGCGACTTGAGGATGTTCGTGATGTAGACGTCCGGGCGGTCGAAGAGGACGGCCTCGAGGATCTTGTCGAGCAGCTGCCCCGAGCGGCCGACGAACGGCTCGCCGAGGCGGTCCTCGTCGGCTCCCGGCGCCTCGCCGATGACCATCAGGTCTGCGTGCGGGTCGCCCACGCCGAGGACGGGGTTGATGCGGCCCTCGTCGATCGGCACGAGGACGGTGGCGGCGAGGTAGTCGCGGATCTCGTCCAGCGACGTCATCGCGTGCAGCGGCGAGCCCTCGGGGATGAGCGCCTCGATGCGCTCGTAGGGCGAGAGGCTGGGGTCGAGGCTCGGGTCGGGCAGGGCTCCGAAGAGGTCGGGCACGGAATCGGCGGGCGGGGAGAGGGGGGCGTCGGGCCGGGCGTCGGGCCGGGCGTCGGCGGGGCGGATCTCGACGGGGCGGACGTCAGGGGCGGGGCGGGCGTCGGCGCTCGGCCGGGACACCGCATGCGGTGGCCCGGCAGGTCGGGGCGTCGGATCCGGGGCGTCAGGCGTGCGGTGGTGCGGCGGGTCCGGTGCCTCCGTCGCGTCGAATTTCGGGACGGGGGCCGGGCCGGCGGCCGGCGCGGACCCGGCGAGGTACCGGGTGCGGCCGGAGACGCGGCTCTGAAACGCGAGCACGGCGCGCGCGTCGCGGAGCATCTCGGCAGCGGAAGGCGTCTCGTCGGTCACGGCAGGCGGGCGTCCGGGGGGCCGGCCAATGTAGCCGGCGAGCCCCGGCCCTGCGGGGCGTCTCTGCTCCGCCCGGAGAGAAAATCTGGACCGGACGGCACCGTCGAGCCCGGGCCCGGAGGGCGTCAGCGGCCGAGGGCGGCGCGCGCGTGGGGCAGCACGAGGGCCGTCCACCGGG
>JAYWIE010000047.1:0-5246 GCA_043789155.1 Rubricoccaceae bacterium
CTCGGCGAGGCCGTGGCGCTCGGCTGCGATCCCGAGCGCGGCGGGGAAATCCAGGGCGACGCCGTCGAAGAGGCGGCGCGCGAAGGCGACGTCGAGGGCGAGGTCGGCGCGGCGGCCGATCTCGGCGAGCTCGCTGCCGCGCGGGCCGGGGGCCTGTCCCGCAGGCCCGGCGCGGCGCTCGCCGCCGAGCGGCGTGTCGAACAGGACGAGGCCGAGCCCGGCGTCGAGCAGCGGCGCGACGAGCGCGCCGGAGCGCTCGAGCGGGGCCGTGATGCCCTGCAGGAGCGTCACGACGGCCGCGCGCTCCGGTTTCGGCGGCGCGAAGACGAGCACGCGGACGGTCGCCAGCGCACGGTCCATCTCGGCGTCTCCGGTGACCGTGTGCGGGCGCAGCATCCGGTAGGACGTCCCGGAGCGGCCGCCGAACGACACCTTCCGGGCAGACAGGATCTCGGGCGCGTCAGGCATCGCCGCGGGCGTCGCGGCGGGCGACGACGCCGAACAGCGGGTCGCCCCGACGCGGCGTGTGCGCAGCGACGTCATACTCGCCAAACCCGCCCGCCTCCTGCGTGTACGTCCCGACGAGCGCGACGTGGCCGGCGTCGTCCAGCGCGGACCACACGCGGACGGCCTTCGTCGGGAAGCAGCGGTTCGAGAACGTCACCACGAGCGCGCCGCCGGGCCGGAGCACGCGCGCGATCTCGCGGAAGACCTCCACGGGCTGCGTCAGATACTGGACCGAGACGCAGATCAGGACGGCGTCGAAGGCCGCGTCGGCGTAGGGCAGCGTCGGGTCGGCGTTGAGGCTCTGCACGGTGCGCTCGGTGAGGCGCGGGTTGGCGGCGATCTCGGCCGCGTTCATCCCGAGCCCGGCGACGCGGCCGAGCGGCAGGTCCGCGGGCAGGTGCGAGACGTGCGACGTCATGAGGTCGAGCACGTCCGAGCCGGGCGCGAGCGTCTCGCGGTACAGAGCGGTGACGGCCGCGACGGCGGCGGCGTCGATGTGGGTGACGAGGCGCGGCGAGCGGTAGAAGTCGGAATCCGGGGACTCGTCCTGCCGCGCGAAGGCGGCGTCGGGGAGGATGGACATGCGGCGTGTGGCGTTTCGGGCTCCACGCCGCGCCGTGCGCGCGGTTTCCCCCACCTGCACTGCACGCGGACCTGCCACCGGGGCGTCCCCGATGGCCGGTCCGGGCTCGCCCGGCGGTCCGGGCTCGCCCGTCGTTCGCCGAGCCTACGCGTCCGCGAGCGCCTCGGCCCCAGACGAGATCTCGATGATCTCGGTCGTGATCGCCGCCTGCCGCGCACGGTTGTACGTGAGCTGGAGCGTCTTGAGGAGCTCGCCCGCGTTCGTCGTCGCGTTGTCCATCGCGACCATGCGCGCGCCCTGCTCGGAGGCGTTGGACTCCAGCAGCGCGCGCCAGATCTGGTACTGCAGGAACTCCGGCAGCAGCTTCTCGAGCAGCGCCTCGGCCGAGGGCTCGAAGAGGTAATCCACCTGCGCGAGCGCCGCGCCGGACGTGTCGTAGCCCTCCGTGTCGGCCATGACCGGCGTGAAGACGGCCTCGGCCGGCACCGGCAGCAGCGTCTCGACGATGCGGTTCTGCGTGATCGTGTTCTTGAACTCGTTGTAGACGAGCTCAACGCGGTCCCAGCGGCCGTCGGTGAAGCCGGCGACGGCGAGGTCGGCGAGCTCGCCCGAGCGCTCGAAGCGGAGGTCAGTGAAGAAGCCCCGGTAGTCGCCTTCGAGCTGGGCCCCGCGGCTGTTGAAGTAGTCGTGGCCCTTGCGCCCGACCGCGGCGACGTGGAGCCGGCCGGCCGCGCGGAGGTCCGCGTAGCGCTCGGCGATGGCCGCCTCGGCCGTCTTGAGCAGCGTCGTGTTGAAGGCCCCGGCGAGGCCGCGGTCGCTCGTGACGACGATCAGGAGCACGCCCGAGACCGCCTCGCGGGCCTCGAAGAGCGGGTGCTCGGTCGGGTCCAGCTGCTGCCGGAGGTGCCCGATCATCTCGCGCACCTTGTACGCGTACGGCCGCGCGGCGAAGATGCGCTCCTGCGCGCGCCGCAGCTTCGCCGCCGCGACCATCTTCATCGCGCGCGTGATCTGCTGCGTGTTCTTGACCGAGCCGATGCGGCCGCGGATGTCTCTGAGCGAAGCCATGTGGGATGCGGGATGCCGGATGAACCCGGACCTGGGAATGGGATATGGGACGGGGACGCGAGCCGGCAGACTGTCTGCCCATCCCGTATCCCCTATCCCGCATCCCGTCAGCCGGCGTAGCCGGCGGCGAGGTCCGTCGCCTCCTGCTCGATGGCTGCGACGGTCGCGTCGTCCATCTTGCCGTCGCGGACGATCTGCGCGAGCGCGTCGGCGTGCTTGAGGCGCAGCGCCTCGCGGAACTCGGCCTCGAACGCGCGCATGCGCGGGACGGGGACGCTGTCGAGCAGGCCTTTCGAGGCGGCGTGGATCACGGCCACCTGCTCCTCGACCGGGACCGGCGCGTACTGTGGCTGCTTGAGGATCTCGACGAGGCGCGCGCCGCGGTTGAGCTGCCGCTGCGTCGTGACGTCGAGGTCCGAGCCGAACTTCGAGAACGCCTCGAGCTCGCGGTACTGCGCGAGGTCCAGCCGGAGCGAGCCCGAGACCGTCTTCATCGCCTTGATCTGCGCGTTGCCGCCGACGCGGGACACCGAGATGCCGGCGTTGATGGCCGGCCGGCCGCCGGCGTTGAAGAGGTTGGACTCGAGGAAGATCTGGCCGTCCGTGATCGAGATCACGTTGGTCGGGATGTACGCCGAGACGTCGCCGGCCTGCGTCTCGATGACCGGGAGGGCCGTGAGCGAGCCGCCGCCCTTGACGAGGCCCCTGAGGGACTCGGGCAGGTCGTTCATGTTCTTGGCGATCGCGTCGGTCGAGTTGATCTTCGCCGCGCGCTCGAGCAGGCGCGAGTGCAGGTAGAACACGTCGCCGGGGTACGCCTCGCGGCCCGGCGGGCGGCGCAGCAGCAGCGACACCTCGCGGTAGGCGACGGCCTGCTTCGAGAGGTCGTCGTAGATGCAGAGCGCGTGGCGGCCCGTGTCGCGGAAGAACTCGCCGATGCATGCGCCCGCGAACGGGGCGATGAACTGCAGCGGAGCGGGCGCGCTCGCCGGCGCGCTCACGATGACCGTATAGGCCATCGCGCCGTTCTTCTCGAGCGCCGCCTGGAGCGTCGCGACGGTGCTCGCCTTCTGGCCGATGGCGACGTAGATGCAGTAGACCGGCTTGGCCGCCGCCGAGCCGTCGGCCGCCGCCTCGTGCGTCCGCTTCTGGTTGAGGATCGTGTCGATCAGGACGGCCGTCTTGCCCGTCTGGCGGTCGCCGATGACGAGCTCGCGCTGGCCGCGGCCGATGGGCACCATCGAGTCGATGGCCTTGATGCCGGTCTGGAGCGGCTCCGTCACGGGCTCGCGGTATATGACGCCCGGGGCCTTGCGCTCGATCGGCATCTCGTAGGTCTCGCCCGCGATGGGCCCGCGGCCGTCGAGCGGCACGCCGAGCGGGTCCACGACGCGCCCGAGCATGCCCTCGCCGACGCGGATCGACGCGATGCGGCCGGAGCGCTTGGCCTCGTCGCCCTCCTTGACGTCGTTGGCGCTGCCGAAGAGGACCGCGCCGACGTTGTCCTCCTCGAGGTTGAGCACCATGCCGGTCACGCCGGACGACGGGAACTCGATGAGCTCGCCGGCCTGAACGCGGCCCAAGCCGTAGAGGCGGGCGATGCCGTCGCCGACCTGGAGCACGGTGCCGACCTCGTAGACGTCGGTCTGGGCGTCGAAGCCGCCTAACTCCTGGCGGAGCACGGCGGTGACTTCATCGGGGCGAATCGCGGTAGACATCAGAAGGAAGAAGTTTGGAGTTTGAAGTTTGGAGAGTGTGGGGCGTCGAGGTGGTGCGTGCGCGGAGCGCAGCGTCCGTCTCTTCAAACTCCAAACTCAGCCTTTTCTCAGTTCGTCGTGACGCCGGCGGAGCGCGTGAGCTGCTCCCGGAGGACGTCGAGCTGGTGCCGGACGGAGCGGTCGTAGACGACGTCGCCGATGCGGACGACGAGGCCGCCGATGAGAGCCGGCTGCACCTCGACGCGCATCCGGACCGGCGCGCCCGTGCGAGCGGCGAGGCTCGCCTTGAGCGCGTCGCGCTCGGCGTCCGTGAGCGGCTTCGCCGTGCGGACGCGCGCCTCGACGGTGCCCGAGGCGCTGTCGCGGAGCTGCCGCACGGCCTCGACGACGTCCGGGATGAGGGCCTCGCGCTGCTTGCTCACGAGCAGCCCGAGAAAGCGCATCGTCAGCGGCGACACGCGGTCGGTGAAGAGCGCCCGGAGGACGTTCTCCTTCTTGCCGCGCGGCACGACGGGGCTCTCGAAGAGAAGGCGCAGCTCGCGCGAGCCGTCGAGCGTCTCGCCGAGGAGGACGACGTCGGCGTCGACGGCGTCGGCCTGCCCGGTCTGGGCGGCCTCCTGGGTCAGCGCGAGCGCGTAGCGGCGGGCAGCGAGGTCCATTCGGGGAAGGGAGGAGGGATCAGGGAGGAGGAAGGAGGAATGCGGTGAACGAGGCGCGGCGCAGTGCGCCCGGCCCCTTCCCTCCTTCCTCCTCGCTCTTTCCTCAGTTGGTCGGGATCTCGGCGACGAAGCGGCTGACGAGGTCGGCCTGCGTCGAGGCGTCGATCTGGGAGCCGAGGATCTTCTCGGCGGCGCTGATGGCGAGGCTCGCGACCTCGGTGCGCAGCTCGGCGATGGCCTGCTGCTTCTGGCGGTCGATGTCGGCTGCGGCGGTGATCTGCATCCGGGCGATCTCGGCCTTGGTCCGCTCGACGTCGGCGTCGCGCATCTGGGCGGCGGCCTCGCGGGCCTCGCGGAGGATGGTCTGGGCCTGGCGGCCAGCCTCCTGGCGCTGCGCGTCGGTGTCGGACTGGAGGCGCTTGGCCTCGGCGAGGGCGTTCTCGGCGCGCGCCATCGACTCCTCGATGGTGCTCTCACGCTCCTTGAGGCCACCGAGGATGGCGGGCCACGCAAACTTGCCGAGCAGGCCGAGCAGCAGCAGGAACGCGAGGACGGTCCAGACGGCGAGGCCGGGGTTGAGGCTCAGCAGGCTGGCGACGGGGAGCAGAAGCATCGGGAGAGACGTCGGGGGGTGAGACGGACGGGCACGGGCCCGCCGGGCATGACGCCTGGCGGGCCCGCAGGAGGCCGGAGCCTACTTGAGCGCCATCA
>JAYWIE010000048.1:0-5242 GCA_043789155.1 Rubricoccaceae bacterium
CGAAAGCGTCGATCCGTACGGGCCGCGCCTGAGCTACCAGACGCAGTACCCGGTCCTCGAGGCGGCCACGGTCACGCTCGCCCGCGACGGCGGGCCGCCCGAGCCGCTCGGGCTACGCTCGCGCCGGTGCGTCGACAACTCCGCCCCGCCGGTCAACAACCAGTTCCGGACGATCGAGTGCGGGGCCTTCGTCTCGGCCGCGCGGCTCCAAGGCGGGGCGACCTACACCGTCCGCGCCCAGGTGCCGGGCCTGCCGCCGGCCGAGGCGACGGTGACCATCCCGCTCTCGGTCCCTGCGACGGCGACCAAGGTGCCCGGGACGCCCTCGAACGGCCTCGAGACCGAGCGTATCACGCTCCGCTTCCGCGACCTGCCCGGCCGCGGCCAGCACTACAGCCTCGACGCGCTCACGGGCGGCGAGGTCTCCCGACAGCCCGTCTGCCAGGGCACGCCGCCCGTCTGCCGCGACTCTCTCTACACATCGCCGTTTTTCCGCCAGACCTCGTTCACGACGCAGGACCCCGTCCTCGCCATCGGCCTCCGGGGCGTGCCCGGCACAACGAACGTCGTCACGTTCACCGACGAGCTGTTCGACGGGCAGGACCGGGCCTTCACTATCGAGGCACTCGTCTACGCCGACGGCAGCGACCAGCAGGTCCAGCGCCCGCGCCGCATCGTGCGCCTGCTCTCGATCAGCGAGCCGCTCTACCAGGCCTACCAGCAGGCCTTCTACTCGTTCGGCGACGGCAACCCGTTCCAGGAGCCGTCCGACCTGCCGTCCAACGTCCGTGGTGGTTACGGCCTCGTCGGGGCCGCGGCCGCGACCGAGATCGACCTCGGCCCGTCCTGAGCGCTGGCGCTCGGGCCTCTCTCCCTCCCCTTTCCACCCCTCACTTCCATGCGCTTCTCTCTGCGCTCGGCCGCCCTCGCCCTCGCCGTCTCCACCGCCCCGCTGCTCGCCGGCTGCGACTCGGCCGAAGACAACACGCTCACCGGCACTTACGCCACGACGCGCTTCTTCGCCGACACCGACGATGACGCGCGGACGCCGCAGGTCGACGTCCTCACCCTCGGCGCGTCGGTCACGATGACGCTCCGCGCTGACGGGACCGCCTCCGGGCGCATCGTCGTCCCCGCGTCGCTCGCCGAAGACGGCGAAGGCGACACGCCGTTCGCCGGCACCTACGCCGTTTCGGGCAGCGCCGTGACGTTCGAGCACGCCGCCGACACGTTCGTCCGCGACGCCACATGGACGTTTGCCGACGGCCGGCTTCGGACCGACTCGTTCGGGCTCTCGGTCGTGCTCGAAAAAGAGTAGCCGCGCAGCCCGTCGCCTCAGAAGTCGAAGCGGAGGCGGACGTTGATCGTGCGCGGCGTCAGCCGCGTCGGGACGGCGAGGAAGAGGCGGCGGCCAGTCGTGTTCTGCTCGACGTACGTCTGCGCGATCACGTTGTCCTGGTCGAACACGTTGAGCACCTCGACCGTCGCGAACATCGCGAGCGGCCCGCCGGCGACGGCCGTCCCGACGCGGACGCGCTTGGTCGCGCCCATGTCGAAGCGGATGTAGGCCGGCAGCTCCTGGCGGTTGCGCGGGCCGGGCTCGAAGACCGTCACGCCCGAGATGACCTGGTCCACGCGCGGGGCCGTGACCGGGATGCCCGAGCCGAGCAGCGTCCGGAGGTGGAGCGTCCACGTCTCGTCGCCGGGGATGTTGTCCTGGACGAAGAACGTCAGGTTGTGGCGGCGGTCGGTCGGGCGGCGGACGTACGCGCCGCCGCCGCGGGCCTCGAAGACGTCCGTAGCGCGGTCGAAGGCCTCCTGGCCAGCCGCGCCGGCGGCGAAGGCGGCGCGGTCCGGCGCGAAAAAGCGCTCGCGGGTGACGAGGAAGCCGTAGTTGACCCACGACTCGAGGCCCGGCACGAGCTCGGCGCGCAGCTGCGCGTCGAAGCCGGCCGTGTAGCCTTCGGAGTCGTTCACGCCCGAGTAGTCCACGCGGATGTTCTCGACGTCGTACGAGATGAGGCGCGAGAGGCGCTTGCCGTAGGCCTCGGCGCGCAGCGAGAAGCGCCGCGACGGGAAGAAGCGCTCGAAGCCGAGCACGGCCTGGAGCGAGCGCTGGCTCGCGATGTCGCCGGTGAGCGCGCGGACCGTCGAGTCGCCTTGGGTGGGGTCGCCGCGCAGCTCGCGGTAGGTCGGGGCCTGGTGGTAGACGCCGACGCCGGCCGTCCACGTCGTGAGCGTGTCCTGCCGGAAGAAGGCCGAGACGCGGGGCGAGACGGTGACCTCGGCGTTGTACTCGAAGTAGTCCGCCCGGACGCCCGGCACGACGCGGACGCGCGGCGAGACGGCGTACGAGTCCTCGAGCCAGAGCGCGGCCTGCGCCGTGTTGAGCGGGGCCGTGCCGACGACGCGGCGCGCCGTGACCGAGTCCGGCAGGCCGAGTGCGTTGCGGCCGCGGAAGACGGTCGCCTCGTCGATGCGGTCGGTGAAGAAGAGGCCTCGGGCCTGCCAGCCGAGCTCGAGCCCGTGGCGGCCGCCGGTGAGGTAGCGCCCCTGGAGCGTCGCGATGGTCTGGTCGACGCGGTTGTCGACGCGGTCGACCTGCTGCGTCGTGCCTTCGAGGAGGCGGTCGAGGTCGGCGGGGGAGCCCTCGGGGCGCGTCTGCCGGCGGAAGAGGCTGGTGCGGCTGGTGACGGCGAGGGTCTCGAACTCGCTCGTGGTGAACACGGAGGCGCGGTGCTCGGCCGCGACGCGCCCGAGCGCGCTCTTGAGCAGGGCCCCGGCGAAGCCGATCGTGTAGCCGTCGAGCTCCTCGCCGTCGTAGTCGATCGCGACCGTGCGGACGAGGTTGGGGAAGATGCCGAACGTGGTCTCGCGCTGCTGCGGCGCGAGCCGGAAGCGGTGCCGCGCGACGAGGCCATCGATGCGCAGCGAGTGCCGGCTGGAGAGGCGCGCGTCGAGCACGCCCTGGACGTCGCGGAAGTCGGGGTCGTAGGTGCCCTCGAGCTCCTGGCCGGCGAAAAAGCGCTGCGGGCGCGCGGATCTCGCGGCCACGGCGAGCCCGACGCCGCGCCCGACGAGGCCCGAGACGCGGCCGCCGGCGTCGAGCGTCGAGCCGTAGAGCGTGCCCGCGAACGCGCCCTCGGGGCGCGCGTAGGCCGCGTCGAGCACGGAGGCGAGCTTGCCGCCGTAGCGGACCGGGAAGCCGCCGGCGAAGAGCGTCAGCCGCTCCGTCAGGTCGCCGTTGATGAGGCCCAGCCCCTCCTGCTCGCCCTGCGAGATGCGCAGCGGGCGGTAGATCTCGAAGCCGTCGATGAAGAACTGGTTCTCGTCGTAGTTGCCGCCGCGCACCGAGAAGGCGTTCGAGAGCTCGTTGTTGGACGTCACGCCGAGCTCGGTCTGGACGACGCGCGTGATGTCGGCGAGCGGCGTCGGGGCCGAGCGCGCGACGCGCGGGTCGATGGCGCTCACGCCGGGGCCCTCCTCGCGGCGGCCCTCGACCTCGGCCGTCCCGGCCGTCCCCACGTCGACGGGCGCAAGCGTCACGTTGACCGTCACGGTCGTCCGCCGGCGCACGACGACGGGGACGGTCTCGGGCGCGTAGCCGAGCGACGTCACCCGCAGCCGGTACTCGCCCTCGGGCGCGGTGAGCGTGTAGCGGCCGTCGTCGCGGGCCGCGGTGCCGAAGTTGGTGCCGAACACGACGACGGTCGCGCCGGGCACGCCGGCTCCGGTCCCGCGCTCGGTCACGCGGCCGGTGACGACGCCGGACGTCTGGGCGCTCGCCGGGGAGAGCACGGCGAGAAGGGCCGCGAGCGCGGCGAGGATAGGGAGACGCATCGGCGGGGCCATCGGCTGGACCATCGGGGCGCAGCCGGGCCGCGCGGAGAGCGAAAGCGGGACGGGTGCCAACGGGTCGATGCCGTGCGGGGCCGGGTGCGGGGGCAAGCTAGCGCCGGCGGGCGTCCGTCGCCGATGCCCGCCCGCGTGCCCCGCCGCGGCGCTACACTCGATCCGGTAGCCCACGCCGACCATGACGACAACCCCCACTCTGGACGCGATTGCCCGCGTCGACGCGCTGCGCACCGAGCTGGATGCGATGCGCCCGCTCAACGCCGACCGCCTAGGTGCCGCGATGCAGCGCCTCCGGATCGAGTGGACGTACCACTCGAACGCCATCGAGGGCAACTCGCTGGACTACGGCGAGACGCGGGCGCTGCTGATGCACGGCGTTACGGCGGCCGGGAAGCCGCTCAAAGACCACCTCGACATCACCGGCCACCGCGAGGCGCTCGACTACCTCGAGCATGTCGTGCAGGACGCCGAGCCGCTGACGCTGACCGGCATCCGCGAAATGCACAAGCTCCTGCTCGGCGAGCCGTACGAGTCGTGGGCCGAGACGCCGGACGGCCAGCGGGTCCGCCGGACCATCACGCCGGGCACTTTCAAGACACAGCCCAACCACGTCCTCACCGCGACGGGCGAGACGCACTACTACGCATCGCCCGAGGACGTCCCGGCACAGATGTCCGACCTCGTGGACCTTATTCGCTCGACGCCGGACGTGCACCCGCTCGTGTTCGCCTCGGACGTCCACCACAGGTTCGCCGCAATCCATCCGTTCGACGACGGAAACGGGCGCATGGCGCGGCTTCTGATGAACCTCGTCCTGATGCGCGCAGGGTACCCGCCGGCCGTGCTCCGCCACGAGAACCGCCCGGCCTACTACGGCGCACTCGCCGCAGCCGACGGCGACGACCTCGCCCCGCTCGTCCGCTTCGTCGCGGACGAACTCGCCGCGACGACGGAGCTGTACATCCGAGCGCTCCGTGGCGAGCCCAACCCGGACGCGTTCAGCCGCCGTCTCGGCCTGTTGAAGCGCGAGATCGAGACACGCGGCACCGTAGTGGAACGCTCACCCGAAGCCCTTCAGAGAATTGCATCTGCTTTCATAAATCCTCTTATAGATAAACTCCAAATTGGTGTATCACACATGAATGACATGTTCGCTAGCTCGACTACTACAAGACTATACAAAGATTCGATAGGCGATCAATATTTAGGCGATCTAGGTTTGCATTTTAAAAAGGGTACTTGGTCTAGTTTTACTTGGATGCATGAAATGAAGGGATATAAACCTAAACAATCTGAGAAATTTTATATATCAGTTGAAGGCGTATCTGATTTAACTGGAGTTACAATTATTTTTAATCCAAATATATATAATATACGTATATTATAC